>JBNJEI010000012.1:0-51517 GCA_051745755.1 Fibrobacterota bacterium | reverse complement strand
ATACTGTCGGCATGGGCAATACTGTCGGCATGGGCAATACTGTCGGCATGGGCAATACTGTCAGAAGAGTCCTTACTCACCCCGATATCACGATTCAGGAGAAGAAGATACATAAAACCCAGGAAAAGGAGAAACAGGAGGAGTACTGTAAATATGATCCACGCAGTACGTTTCTTTTTTTTTTCTGTGTGTGTCTTTTGTGGAGGCCGGTTCATGTATTACAGTCTTCAATGGCAGAAAAGGTTTTAAGATAATCCACGGTCTCGGCCACATCATGTACGCGGAAAAAAGATGCTCCCGCCGCTGCTGCATATCCTGCAACTGCCAGTGAAGCTGCAAGACGCTCCTCAGGCTCCCGCCCCGTAAGGGTTCCAAGAAATGATTTGCGGGAAGCACCTATCAGGAGAGGATATTCAAGATCCAGTTGTTTCAGAGATTTCAGCACCATAAGATTATGTGCCGCCGTTTTGGCGAAACCGATACCGGGATCAGCAATAATCCGCTCCTTTAAAACCCCGGCATTACGATAATCAGTAATGGAATCGATCAATTCCCGGCGAACTTCTGAAATAACATCCGTATATCGGGGGGCATTCTGCATTGTTTGTGGATCGTTCCTGCTGTGCATAACAACAACAAAAGCATTGTGTTGAGCAGCGATACGGGGAAGTTCCGGATCAAACCGACCGCCGCTGATATCATTAACCATGACAGCCCCGGCATTCAGAGCCTCAGAAGCAACAGCAGCCTTTGTGGTATCAATGGAAACACTGAGAGGAACAGTGCGTACAATATTTTCAATAACAGGAATCACCCGGTCAAGTTCTTCCTGCTCAGAAACAGACGGTGCACCGGGGCGGGTTGATTCACCTCCGACATCAATTATATGGGCACCGTTTTCGTACATATAACGGGCCCGCTGTAAATAGGTTTCGGTATATTTTCCACCGTCGTAAAAAGAATCCGGGGTAACATTGAGTATGCCCATTACGTTCCAGCTGCTCATTTTAAAGCTCATTGTGCACCCCTGAATACATCTTATACGTTTTATACGTTTTTTTCATCATTTGACCCGGACTCATTGGAATCATTTTGATCTGATTCATCCTTATTACGATCTTCATAAGAGTCATATTCACCGGTATTTTCACCCGCTGTTTTTTCTTCGTTCTTCTCCTCCTGCTCTTCCTGTTTTCGGCGGGCTGCAGCCTCTCTGTTTTCCACGAACATACGGGTCATTCTGCTTTTTTTACTTTGCTCAATGGTTTCGCCGGCAAGTACGGCATCAATTTCTTCCTTATCAAGATGTTCATGGGTAATAAGCGCCTGAGCAAGATTTTCCAAATCCTCCCGATGTTCTTCAAAAATCAAAAAAGCCCGTTTTTCCTGCTCTTCAATAATCTCGCGAATAATATTGTCAATTCTTTCCGCTGTCTTTTCAGAAAAATCCCGTTGACGGGAAAGTTCCTTTCCAAGAAAAACCTGTTCATCATTGCGCCCGTATGCCACGGGGCCAAGAGCGCTCATGCCAAAGTCACAGACCATCTTACGCGCCATCTCCGTGGCCTGCTTGATATCATTGGAGGCCCCCGTGCTCATGCGGTCAAAAATCATCTTTTCTGCCACGCGGCCACCCATTGTAACGCAGATCCTGTCGAGCATATAGCTTTTGCTGTAACTGTGTTTGTCGTCATCGGGCAGGGAGAAGGTAACCCCCAGGGCTCTGCCGCGGGGAATAATAGTAACCTTATGCAGTGGATCGGCTTCTTCGCAGAAAATTGTGCAGATAGCGTGTCCCGCTTCGTGATAGGCGGTTGTCTTTTTCTCAAATTCCGTTAAAACCTTACTGTTTCGCTCCATACCCATAAGAATTTTGTCGCGCGCTTCCTCAAAATCGAGCATGGTCACCTTTGACTGATTGAAGCGGGCCGCAAGAAGAGCTGCCTCATTGACAAGGTTTGCAAGATCGGCACCGGAAAACCCCGGGGTCCCGCGAGCAATGGTATCAAGATCTACGTCCTCATCAAGGGGGGTCTTTTTTGTATGAACTTCAAGTATTCCCTTTCTTCCGCGAATATCGGGAGAATCCACAACAATCTGCCGGTCAAAACGCCCGGGGCGAAGAAGGGCCGGATCCAGCACATCAGGCCTGTTTGTTGCAGCAATAAGAATGACACCGGAATTCTCTTCAAATCCGTCCATTTCAACCAGCATCTGGTTCAGAGTCTGTTCCCGTTCGTCATGCCCGCCACCGAGACCGGCTCCACGCTGACGCCCCACGGCATCAATTTCATCTATAAATACAATGCACGGGGAGTTTTTCTTCGCCTCTTCAAAGAGATTTCGCACACGTGATGCCCCCACACCGACAAACATCTCCACAAAATCGGAACCGCTGATAGAGTAGAACGCAACATCCGCCTCTCCGGCAACTGCCTTCGCAAGAAGCGTCTTTCCCGTCCCCGGCTGACCCAAAAGCAGAATACCCTTGGGTATCTTGCCGCCCACCTTTTGATATTTTTCAGGTTTTTTTAAAAAATCAACAACCTCCACAAGTTCTTCCTTTGCCTCATCGGCTCCGGAAACATCATCAAAGGTTATATCTGTTTTCCGTTTTGTCTGAAGTTTTGCCTTGGACTTGCCAAAATTAAAAACGCCCTTTTGTCCACCCTGCATATTTCGGTACATAAAAAACCAGAAAGCAATAAGCAAAAGGATGGGCCATCCGGATAAGAGGATTTCACCAAAACTTATCTCCTTCTCTTTGAAGGAGAACTCAAAGCCCCGGTTTTCCCATTTCTGAACCATTTCTGCGTCCACAAAGGGAAGATTAACCGTAAATTCCGTACTTTCCACAGGACGATCCTCGCTGAGGACTGCCTGCAAATGTTCTCTGGAATACACTTCTCCTTCAAAGACAGCACGTGAACCGCTCTGTGTCACTTCAGCTTTGCGAATAACGCCGCTGGTATCATTTTCCGTGCGGGAGCTGTCCGAAAGAGACATAAGACGTGAAAACTCACTGTATTTAAGCTCAATCGTCCCTGCCGCGGCAGGGTCAATAAGACGAAGGACACCCACCATAAGAACAATAACAGCTATCCAGATAAAAACGGTTTTCATTGGATTTGCCGGGGGCATATTCGGCGGTGCGGGCCGTTTATTGTTTTTCTTTGAACGATCCTTATTTACTCGGCCCTTATTTGCGGAAGGCGTGTTTTTCCTGTATTCTTCTTTGCGGTATATCACGTGTTCTCCTGTTAAATATCACAGTCAAAATGCTAAAATATATTATACGGCACTTCTGGAAAAGAAATTGCGTGAAAAGACACGGGTTCTATCTGTATGAAAAGGCGTGCTTCTGGAGAAAATACCGTTCATACTCCCGGCAGGCATGAAGAATCTGAAATCGCCGAAGCCGGGAAAGAGTAGTGTCACATCGTCCCTCACGAATCTTTTGGGCCGTCTCAAAAAGAGGCAGTATACGGTGGTCGGCATGTGTTCCGCGACCTTTTTTGCAGAAGAATGTCGGGATAATCTCTGCCTGGGAAATTCGCACGGCAGAATTCCGGTCTCCCCCGCTCTCCTTCTCCACCCGTATTCGTACTATCTGGGACATTTTCATAGTGGGACGCTTCAGTGCAAAGGAAGTAAGGTTGCCCAGTGAATAAAAACACAGGGCATTTCGTCCGTCCTTTGTACGATACCACTCAGAGGGATTCACCATATGTGGATGATGGCCGATAATAATATCAACACCGGCATCCATAAGCTCATGGGCACGCCGTACAAGTCGCGGGGAAGGATAATACTCAAATTCGATACCCCAGTGATTATTCGCAACAATAAGTTCAGCTCCCCGTTCTTTTGCCAATTGAATATGACGAAAAATAAGTGAAGGATCGTAATCTTCATCCTTCAGGGCATTGAATCGTATCAGATTTACCCCGTGCTCAAACCCCCTGTCCAGGGGTATTCCGTTGGTGGAAAAACTGTATGCAAGAAAGGCGGTTTTTATTCCTCCGATATCAACCACGGGAAAATCATCCCGGTCATCCGCAGATTTTGCGCACCCGCTGTGATACACTCCTTTTCTGTTGAGAAAGTCAATGGTATGACAGATTCCCTCTGTATAGGAGTCATTTATATGATTGTTGGCAATTGATACATAGTCAAAGGAACCTTTCTGGGGAAGGTCCAGAAAGGGTTCAGCATATTTTTCTTCCACGGAATACCGGATGATCTGATAATACTGCCGGGAAGGATTGACGGCAAACTCAAGATTCCCCGTGGTAAAATCAGCATCAAACAGAGTATCTTCTATTTCAGCCCATACATTTCGGGAAGCCGGAAACGCCAGATCCCTGCGCATCATCAAATCTCCTGCAGCACTGATGGTACAGGAAGAAGAAGTGTCTTCAGCGGCATATACGGGAGCAGTATTGTTTTTAAAATAGGCTTCAAGCCCATTGTCCGCAGCCCGTTTGACAGAACTGAGATACTTCGTGGAATAATAGAATTTAAAATAGAAAAAAAGCCGGTTGCTTAAATCGCTCTCTGTTTTCCATGGTCTTCGCCTGTCTGAAAAAACATAGAAACCGAAAAAAGCTCCCAGGGCACCCAATATATACGGCCACATACACCCTTCTGTGCTTAAGCATTTCAACATCCGTAATATAAATCATAATAATACTGCACCGCACAACATTTTGGCATTTATGCCCCGGTGTGTAATGCAGCCTGCTGCACATAAAGGAAAGCTGAATCCTCAGAAGTAACTGATGGTCACAGATTTTTTCAAAAAAGATTCATAGACCTTCTACCTCCGGGCTTATATTTTCACCTTCTCTGACCAAAGGTACACGATATATTTTCAGACTATATGAAAGGATGTATATGAAATATATCGGGCCTCACGTATCCATAGCAGGAGGAGTTAACAAAGCCCCTGAACGGGCGGCCGCCCTTGGTGCAACCGGCTTTGCCCTCTTTACAAAAAATCAGCGGCAATGGCAGGCAAAACCATACACCGAGGAGGATATTCATACCTTCAGGAGTGCCATGAGAACAGCCGGCTACACTCCCGATATGGTTCTGCCCCACGCCTCCTATCTGATAAATCTGTGTAATCCCGATGCCCGCAAACGCCACAGATCCCGTGATGCCCTTATCGACGAGTTGAGACGGTGCAGTCAGCTGGGGCTGAAAGCATTAAATCTCCATCCCGGCAGCCACCTTAATGCCACGGATGAATCCACGGCACTGAACACAGTAACAACTGTAATTAATCAGTCTCTTGCTGAAACAGAATCGGTACGGGTTATTGTGGAAAACACCGCCGGCCAGGGCACAAATCTGGGCTATACGCTGGAGCATATTGCCCGGATTATCGACGGGGTGCACGATACAAACCGTATCGGCTTCTGCATTGATACCTGCCATGCCTTTTCTGCAGGTTACGACCTCTCAACACCGGAGGCGGCATCCCGTTTTTTTGATCAGGTTCATGCCCGTATCGGCCGTGAATACCTCTTCGGTATGCATCTGAATGATTCCCTGAATGATTTTGGAAGCCGCAAAGACCGCCATGCGAGCCTGGGAGAAGGCACTCTTGGAATGGATATATTTGAGTATATTGTCTCAGACAGCCGATTTGACGGTATGCCCCTCATACTGGAAACGCCTGAGAAGAAACGATGGAAACAGGAAATAGCCCTGCTTACATCTCTGGAGCAGAAATGATAACCCATATTCTCTGTGATAACGACGGAGTGCTCGTTGATACGGAATACTATTATTTTCGAGCTTCCGCTGAGATTCTTTCAAGAGCAGGCTGCATCCTGACTCAGCAGAAATTTATACAGATTTCCCATGTGGAAGGAAAGGGAGTATGGGATGCCTTTCCGGGATTTTCAACAGAGGAAAAACAAACATTGCGAGAGGAAAGAAACCTGCTGTACAACTCCTATCTGCGCGAAAACGACCTTACCGTACCCGGAGCGGAGGAGACCATGAAAAATCTTTCTCACCACTACACCATGGCTATCGTCACTTCCGCTCTTCCCCGGGATTTTCTCACCATACACAAAAAAACACGGTTTCTGCCGCTTTTTGAGTTTTATCTTGCCAGCGGAGATTATGAAGCATCAAAACCGGCTGCAGCACCATATAAAACAGCCATGGAAAAATTCTCCGTTGCGCCCCGCTGCTGCGTGGTCGTGGAGGATACTCTCCGGGGAGTCCGATCGGGAAATTCCGCGGGGGCAACCACCATTGCAATCCCTAATCCCATGGCAAATACACATGATTTTTATGAGGCAGACCATTGTATTGACGATATACGAATGCTGCCCGGCCTTCTTGAAACACTTTAAACAAGGATACCACATGAGCCGGAAACGCCTGGAGGAATTATACCAACGCATCGCAGAATACGATAAAGCATATTACGGGAAGGGCATATCCCTTGTTCCGGATTATGAATATGACGCACTCTATAAAGAAATGCTGCAGCTGGAAGAAAAATATCCCCGGGCTGTCTCCCCCAATTCTCCATCGAAACGGGTGGGAAGCGATCTTTCGCAGGGCTTTGAGAAATACACGCATCCCGTCCCCATGCTCAGCATAGCCAATACATACTCCACGGATGAACTTGAAAAATGGATGCAGGAACTGCAGAACATATACAATGTACGCTATATTGCAGAATTGAAACTGGACGGAATAGCATGTTCCCTGCAGTATGAAAAGGGTAATTTTATTCGCGCAGTCACCCGGGGAAACGGATACAGAGGAGATGTCATCACCCGGAATGCCCGAACCATAAGAACCATTCCCCTCACCATTGATATACAGGAACCGGTGGAAATTCGCGGTGAAATAGTGTTGAGTTTTGCCGAATTTGAGAAGCTGAACAAAAAACTGGAAGAGCAGGGAAAGCAGACCATGCAGAATCCCCGCAATACCGCAGCCGGCACCATAAAACTGCTCTCCCCGGCAAAAGTAGCCGAAAGAAATCTCGCATTTCATGCCTATTACCTTATGGGAAATTCATTCAGAAAAAGCCACCGGGAAAATCTTACTACCCTCAGGGATGCGGGTTTTCACACGGTTGAGCACAGTGATGCAACGGAACACATTTCTGATATCATCACCTATTGCACCTCCTGGGATGCAGAAAAAAACACCTATGCATATCCCATAGACGGCATGGTGGTAAAGGCGAACGAAATATTTCTCTATGAGCGCATCGGCCTGACGGCAAAATCCCCCAAATGGGCCAGGGCATACAAATTTGCACCGGATCGGGCGATTACCACTGTTCGGCAGATTGATGCCCAGGTGGGACGTACGGGAGTTGTAACCCCCGTTGCCCGACTTGCTCCGGTTCAGCTGGCTGGAACCACCGTGCAGAATGCCACCCTTCACAATTATGAAGAAATTCAGCGCCTCGGAGTAAACACCAATGATATGGTGGAAGTAGAAAAGAGCGGAGAAATTATTCCCAAAATCATTTCCGTTACCCAAAAGAAAAACACCGAACCCTTTACCCCGCCGAAACACTGCCCCGCCTGCGGTGGAGAATTGACAAAAAAAGATGGGGAAGTAGCCCTTCGCTGTACAAATCCCCATTGCAGCTCAAAGGTCTTTGCCTCCCTGACGCATTTTGTATCACGAAACGGTATGAATATCGACGGCCTTGGTCCTTCAATTATCAGGGAACTCCTGAAGGCTGAGCTGGTACACACGCCACCCGATATTTATGCCCTTTCCTATGATGACCTCATCGGCCTGGACCGCATGGGAGACCGTTCCGTAAGAAACCTTCTTCAGGCAATAGAAAACAGTAAGGATGCAGGCATGGACCGGCTTCTTTTTTCCCTGGGGATACCTCATGTGGGAAGCGAGACCGCAAAAATACTGGCGGAAAATGCCGGCAGTGTTTCTGCTCTTATGGATATGACTGAAAAAGATCTGCGCTCCCTTGACTCAATCGGCCCGGAAGTGGCACGTTCCATACGATTGTTCTTCGACACCCCTGAAAATATTTCAATGATCGAAAAACTGAAACAACAGGGTGTTCAGACCCACCGCAATAGCGGGCAGACAGAAAGCCGCATTTTTGCGGAAAAAACATTTGTGCTCACAGGCAGCCTGCCAAGCTATACCCGCAGTGAGGCTCAAAAAATCATTGAAGACCGCGGCGGCCGGGTGACCTCTTCGGTGAGCAGAAAAACATCTGCGGTAATAGCCGGAGAAAATCCCGGATCAAAGTATAAAAAAGCGCAGGAGCTTGATATCCCCGTATATCACGAAGAATTCCTTACACAGACCATGGAAAAAGAATGATCCATACTACACACTTTCCATTGTATTATTTCCGCACAAAGGATATACTTGTATTACACAAAGAAAAACAGGTATACCCATGAGAAGCGCAAAGCAAAAACAGAAATGGAAAAACATCCAGCTTACAGACGGCTATTATGTTACCCTTGAAAAAATCGGAAGCCATATAATAAGCTCCCATAACAGCGGCAGCCTAAACGAGTTTAAACCAGGCACATACTACTCCCTGGTTAATCGGTTTATTGTCGAGGAAAATCTCTCTCCACCATATATCGAACTGCGGAACTACCAATATCTTACGGGGTGCCCTCCCTATTCTGCATATATAAGTCAAAAAAACATATTTCATACCAACCGTGATATTTTCGGAGCAATTTTTGTTTACAACTGCACCCGAACCATGGAAATCAAACTCTCCCTGGCGTTTAAAGTCCTCACTCACTCCGTACCCCTGGTTGTGGCAGATAACAAAGAACAGGCGCTGAAAAAAATTGAGCAGATGCTGCCCCTTCTGGAACAAAATACGGAAACAGAAAAAAATATCAGATTACACCTGCCCCGTACAGTTCCCGCTGAATTGATGCCGGATGGTACCGAAACCTCCCATGGCTTAAAATGGAGCAACCTGCTCATCGGCGAAAAATGCTGGTGCAGCATGGAAAAAATATCTCCGAAAATACTGTTTCTGAAAATTGTGGGAGATCCCTACGACATGCACGGCCACACGCTGGTACAGCTTTTTCAGAAATTTATGGGTGAATACAATATTACCCCTCCGGCAATTCTCATGATCTCAACCTCGGGAAAGATAAGTCGCATATCCAAAAAAAACCGACATATTTTCAGATCATTCTTTACCCGGAACAGTGATATATTTCTTTCTCTTATAAATATTGACTTCTCTCTCCGCGAAAAACTGCGTGCCCTTCTGGGGTTTTCCTTCTTTAGCACTGTACAGAAGTATTATGTTATCAAAAGTTACAATATTGCGCTGAAAAAGGCACACCGCCTGCTTGCAGCCCATAAGGAGAAAACCACCCCGGAGTCTTCCGGCATGCTTACCATGGATGATCTCAACTTCAAGCCCCAGTGGCATTACCGGGATTATCTCAGCGATGCCTATTATAAAAGCGGCGTAATCAACAAAAAGCTGCTCTACTCTGAGGCGGGAGGCACGATTTCATTAAAAAATGTTGAGGAAGCACTTCCCTATCTTGAAAACATATTTACACAAAATCACTTTACCGGCTCCAGCTATATCCGCATTATCAATTTTACGTATGTAATAGATGCGGACAGCAGAGCACAAAAAAGATACATCACCAAAATAAACGAACTCAATAAACGATATCTCTGCTGGCCCCGAGTTACCTTTATCTGCGGTGCAAATCTAAAAATCAAATCCCTTGCCCGCCTTTTTGGCCCCATTTTAAATCAAAAGATAATCTTTGTGCCCACCGTTTCTGAAGCCTTTGAACGCATCAGCCGTGAAGACCTTCTGTCACCGGAAGACCTGGACACGGAATATGTCATTTCAGCAACGGATATTCAGAATGTGACGGAATATGCATCAAACCTTATCTGGGAAAATAATGATACCAATTCCTCCACACCCGTTTCTCCCCTCAGCCCGCTTTACGATCTTGGGCAATCCCTGATCGCCGTCAAGGATGATTTGAATCAACTCCGCGAAGTGGAAAAAAAACAAAAGGAGGATCTTAAAACAAATCTGCAGAAAATGCGGGAACTCAACAATCAGCTGAAGCTGGAAAAAATCATTGCGGAGAAACTCAAAAAACAGGCTGTTGAGGCCAATAATTCAAAATCTCTGTTTCTGGCAAATATGTCTCATGAAATCCGCACACCCATGAACGGAATACAGGGAGTTATTCAGCTGCTTCGCGAAACACATCTTGATGAGAACCAACAGGAATATCTGGGTATTATCGAAAAAAGCAGCGGAGCCTTATTAACAATCATAAATGACATCCTTGATATATCAAAGATAGAGTCCAACAAGCTAACCCTTGAAAAGATCCCGTTCAATCTGGTGGAAGTCATAAGCGATGCATCTGATTCTTTAACCTACCAGATATCACGGAAAGGGCTTTTGTATAAAATATTCATCGATCCCCGCCTTCCCGAATCTGTTCTGGGAGACCCCACACGATTACAGCAGATACTCCTCAATCTTATCGGTAACGCCTATAAATTTACGCAGCACGGCTCCATCATCGTACGGGCCGAATTAACCTCACGTACTGAAAAAACCTGCAGTTTCACCCTCAATATTGAAGATACGGGTATCGGCATCACACAGAATCAACAAAAAAACCTTTTTACCGAGTTTATTCAGGCCGATGCCTCAACTACACGAAAATTCGGCGGTACCGGTCTGGGACTCGCCATATCAAAAAAAATAATTGATATGATGAATGGGGATATCTCGCTCAAAAGCATACCCGATCGCGGATCAGTCTTTTCTGTTTCACTTGCGCTGCCTTTGGGGGAAGAAAAAAAGCATGTACTTTCCACGGAGATACAGACACCGCTTCTTTTCTGCTCTCCTGATACCCTCCTCTGCAACAACTGGTTTTTGTACTGTCTTGAGAAAAAGGCGGAGAATTTCCGAATTATCTCCAATGATACTGCCATTAAAAGAACTCTTTTGCAAAAAAATATTTGGGCTGAGTATCGATGCATAATTGTTGATGAAGACTGTCTCAGCACTGATAGTATTGCAAACCTCAATACCGCTATCCAAAAAGAAACCCTTCTGATTGTTATGCAATCCATCGGAGGAAACAGCAGGTTTACATTACAAATCCCTCATGCGGCCTTCGTCAATAAACCCATCACCATTTCAAAGGTTATAAAAAAAATGAACCCTTCAAAGAAAACACAGGAACAACCTCTTTTGGAAGCATCCGGGAAAACAAAAAAAATCCTTTTAGCAGAAGATAACGGGATTAATCAAAAAATCACTCAAAAGATATTACAGAAGATCGGGTTTGACTGTACCATCGCAGACAATGGCAAGGAAGCAGTTGAGCATTTTCAAAACGAACGCTTCGATCTGGTTCTCATGGATATTCAAATGCCCGTCATGGACGGGTATGAAGCAACGGAAAAAATCCGGCTACACAATGCGTCAATCCCCGTAATAGCTATGACCGCAAATGTTATGGACGCAGAACAGAACCGATGTATGCGTATTGGAATGAGTGACTTTATCTCTAAGCCGGTCCGAATAGAGGAGCTTCGCAGTATCCTGGAAAAATGGCTTTCATAGAAACATCCACTCAGCTGTGCTTTTTCCGGACACAGCCGTGAAAATTTGTGGGACAATTCATTTTTTTATCGCAGGTATCGCAATTATACTCAATCCAGGCACGGCGAAAACTTTCAGAATTTTTCTTAATCCATTCGAGAACATAGGATTCACCGGGATCACAGTGCTGCATTTCACCCTGTCGCCATTTCTCCCGATTGATACATTCACGTTCCGCCTGTATATATGCTTTTGGTTTATTTAACATACGCCCTCAGACACTGCAAAATAAGTCTTCACATACAGTATATAAAAAACAGCTCGGCATTTCAAGGTTTTTTTGGCTATCATGGAAATTTTGTTGCCCCGTATAAAAAAATAACAGTGGCGCAGAACAGAAAAACCGCTCCGCACCACTGTACATAAAATATCTTCCGCGTTTCCCTTTATATAAAATAAACAGGAAAAACCAAAAAAACGGGTTATTCTTTCAGATGAACCCGTTGATGAAACACACCGGTTTCACTGCGGATTTCAAGGACTGCCGTTCCGCGGTACTCATCAAACCGAACCCTGTTTGCTCCTTCTGTCAAAGACATTTCTCTGGATGCAATCTTCTCACCCTTGAGAGTATAGAGGTGTATTCGGACAGCCATGCTTTTTTCTGCGGTAATAGTCAGCTGATTCCCAGCTGAAGCAATATCAAAGGCACGTGAAAAAGGAGTGGTCTTCTGTGAAATGGAAGTATTATCACGTCCCAGCGCAACGGGATTACGCATCCATTCAATAAGCTGAGCTGCGGTTACAAAGCGAACTTCCGGGTGAGTAAGGGCATATTCAATAAAATTCTTCAGGGCATCACGCCGTTCGGGAAGGGTCAGGGCCGGGTCATAATTTTTTCCGTCGGGATTTGCCTCGGCATAGGTATCGGAATGCAGCCCCACAGTGAGGGGAGCCCGATTTCCGCCTTCGGCCAGGCGGTAATCCACGGCGTTTTTGAGCATCTGCTCAAATTTCGACCCGCTTGACTGTGTTAATATAGAGGAATCAAACCCCGTTATGGGCGGCCACATTAGCTCATTCTCACCGACAGTATAGACAGGAATTTCCCATAATCCGGGGTTTACTCCCTCTCCTTTCCAGCCATCAATGGTTTTATCCGGAAATCCTTCATCAAGGGTATAGGGCCAGAGAAATTTACCTTCATTATAATCCTGCATCTGAGTCATGGTACACTCATAGAGCAGTCCTTCGTCTGCGACTGCTTCAAAGGTCGCCTCATTGAAATCAAGATAGGGAGTACGGAATCCATGAATCCTGGATTGATCAATATCAAGTTTATCCACAAGTATCTCCGTGCAGCCGTCAATTTCCGCACGCCACTCATCATAGGTTGTTTCATTGCCCGTGTGATGAGTTACCGTATGATTCCCCACTCCGTGGCCGGCATCAAGGGCGTCCCGCCAGGTCTGAAGGAGCCGCTCTCCGCCGTGTTCGGAATTATCCAGGGCATTTGCCGTATGGTAGAAGACGGCACGAATGGGTGCACCGTCATAGGTTGCGGAATTGCCCGTTCCTTCGGGATTGGTATACTCACCCAGCATATCCAATGTCCATTCCATGCCGTCAGGATAGCGGTTATCGTCAAAGCCGAGAACGATAAAAAGAGGGCAACTGTCCACAGCCATCCCTTCGGGGGGGGCAAAGGATGGAAGCTGGTAATCCTCTGCAACCGCTCTGAATGCGGAAGTGCTGACAATAAAAATTAACAAAAAGCTGAGTACGGCTGTTTTTCCATTCATAGGTAATTCTCCACTGATTTTAACGCAGTAATTTTTGGGTAGCATCAATATTCGCACCGGTAATTCTCACAAAAAGGACTCCTTCGGAATGACCTCTTTCAAGGGGAATAGTGTTTGAGCCCTGAACCAGGCGCCGCGAGCCGTTGAAAAGCTGTCTCCCCTGTGCGGTATATACTGAAACAACGGCCTGAGTCGTAATTTCTGAATTAATCTGCACAGCTCTGTTTCCCGCAGATAGGCTAAACACAGCGGCATCCGGCGTATCGGGTACGGCAACACTGGTGTTGCCTTCCAGAGAAACGGGGTTTCGCATCCATGCCAACACATCATCCATGGGGACAATCCGCACCTCATCATATGTTTCAAGGGCATAGGTTATAAACTCTTCAATGACGTACATCCGCTCCTCGGGCGTTTTGGCCCCTCGGTCCGCCGCTCCGTTCCAGGACTGGGAGTAAACGTTGGTGTGTCCTCCAAAAAGCAAGGGGGCACGATTACCCTGCATTCGCAGATCAAGAGTGTATTTTAGTGATGCCAGGGCCTCCTCTTTTGTCAGTCGGTAGCCATTATAGATAAACCAGTTTACATCCAGACCGGTCATTTTTCCGTTATCGGGATTAAACCCGCCAAACCAGGAGGCGATATTGTCCCGAAGCCCTGGCTCTATGCCGTATTGTTCGCACTTATCATCGGGAGGGGCAATTATTGCGTAGCAGGGCATCTGCCACATCCCGGGATGATCGGAAAGGGAAATATCCTGTTTGGCTCCGAGAACATCCTGAATAGCCGTAAAGCCGGGGCTTCCATTATCCATGGTATAGGGCCACAGGTAATCTGTACCGTCCTGATCCTGCTGCCACCCTTCTTCTATACTGCAGTCATAATGAAAGTCCAGATCTTTGAGCACCCCAAAAAGATCATCGTTATATTCAAGAAAGGGCGTACGATACCCCGTAATATCAGTACGGGGTAGACCCGCCCCCTCCTCAGGATCATCAATAAGAGAAAGTTCTTCAGGGGCTGGTTTGGTAAACCATTCTATTGTAGTTGCAATTTCATCATACCATTTATCACGACTGTAAGACTCTCCGTGGCCGTGCATATGGGTATGGCTTCCAACCTCGTGCCCTTCTTCATGGGCACGATTATGAATCCATTTGTAATGGGTTGCATAATCACTGGAAAGATCTCCTGACCAATACCCCGTATTTGAATAATAGGTAAAACGCACCGGAGCACCGTCAAAGGTTTCTTCCTGACCCGACCCTTCAGGATTTTCCAGGGCCCGGGCAAAATCCATGCTCCACGTCATTCCCTGCCCCTCATCAAGGAGTATCCCCGTTCGGTAATTATCATCAAAACCGATACTGATAAACATGGGAGCCTCATCAACCGGGACGTCGCCGGGCGGATTTTGAGAAGGGGCAAGATTGTCCGTATAATCATAGGCTGAAGCAGACAGAACTAGGGATATTCCCATAAGTGCAGTTGCAAGGTATTTCATATCAGCAGACCTCCTGTTTTGTTGGCTGTATTTAAGATAATATAAAAAAAACATATTTCTGTATTTTTTACGCATATGCCAGATTTTTAACAATAATTACTCATTTTTTGTATGTGTCGGGTAATATCCGGTCGTTCTGATGTATATACATGGAGAAAACATCAAGATCACCCATTTCCTTCAGCTTTTACCCCATGGTATACAATGCTCCCGGGGATAATCAGTATCACCGGTTTTCACCTCCAAACAATAATCATGTATGGGCCACAGGCGTGAGAAACCTCCTGCCGCACGTAGCCTGATGCATTGCTGTGCTTTCTGCCGGGATGGGTGAAGAGCTGAACAGATCTGCTCACCAGCCCCCCAAACACGACATGTTTGGGATTCAGGAATACTACCATAATGCCGAAACGGCCGGTCACGTACCGAAGGATTCGATACAACAACCTGTTTTCTGTAAAATTTCCTGGCAGAAATCCTGTCTTTCCCCATTACCTATAGTAATCCGACTTTTACCCGATCTCCCATTCTTCCGGAATCCTGACAGGCTCCGCAGAGGGATAACTCATAGCAGGGGCATCATTGGAAAAAACTGAAACACCCCTGTTCTCATTTTAATTTCGCGGTTGAGCGTTTTAATTCCCTTCGTGGTTCTCAGCCCGTTTCGTATATTCTGCCCTTAACGCTAATAACTTCAAACGGTTACGGGTATACCCGCTTTTTCTGTGCATATTCTGCATTCGAAAGGAGTATATATTGCTCTGAAATTTCCGCCATTCTGTTTTGCCCTATAGTATATTATTTATATAAACTTTGTACATTAACAAGGAGATTGTATGATACACACTAAAAATGGTACACCCAAAGCTATTGGGCTGTTGATCGGTTTCATTCTGCTTTTTTCATGCAGCGATACAACCGGCCCGGATGATGACCAGAATAACGATGATATTCAGACCTATTCAGGAAGCTGGTCCGGAAGCATGGCGGGGGATGCAGTTGCCGGAAGCTGGGAATTTGATATTGATTTTTCTGACAGCTCTATTACGGGAATTTTCACGGGAGATATTGAAGGTGATATTGCAGGCGACCTTACGTCCTCGGGTATTGTGGCAGAAGGAACAGGTTCAGAGGCTGTATTTGAATGGTCAGGAACCTTTTCTGAAGACAAAAACGACGCATCCGGAGACTGGACTGTGCAGGGAGATATTTCCGGCAGCGGTACCTGGAGTACCGATGATGATGACGACGGTGACGACGGGGATGATAAAAACCGCCAGGTCCTTATGGAGAAAAACTGGCGTCCCATAATGGATATTACAGGCACAGATACGGTTCATATTGATGAGTATCGTCTTCTCATGGGATTCAGTCAAAACCATGTATTATTTCATCGATTGGTAAACAATGAATATACTCTGCATGAAGTACCATATGATGAGATAACCAATTCATCAGTTGCGGGTAATTCCATTGACGTTGACTACAGCTTTCGTGCGGATACGCTGATCTTTGAAATAACCACTATTGACGATTTACGGACCCCGGAAATAATCGTGTTTGTTCCCTATGAGGGCACGATACCTCCCGATGACTGGACTGATGACGACGATGATGGCGGAGATGATACGGGAAACCGTGACATTGTCATTAATTCAAGTTGGGAGCTCTTTCGTCATATAGTGAACTGGGAGGAAAAAACTGATTCCGGAGTGGATTCCGGTTCGGACACTACCCATTACGATGATGGAACCATTATCCATGAGTTTAGTGAAGAAGACTCAGGAACTGACCGTATTTCAAACAGTGAATTTTACGGTTCAGAGTGGTCTGAAGATAGTCAGTGGACACAGGATGGTGTTTCATGGGAGATGCAGAAAAACACAACCTACACAATTCATTCAGACACGCTGAAATTATATCAGGATGTGCATATCACCAGCAGCTTTGAAGGTTCTGTTGTCATGGAAAGCACCAATACATCGGTACGCTTTTACCAAAAACATGAACAATAGCCCGCTAGCGGCTAAAACCTGAATCGTATGATAAAAAAGAGCGTTTCCTTTCGGAGACGCTCTTTTTTATTGGTTATCACACTCGATATTATCCGATAACACGCACCGTAATAACGCCGTCTATTTTTTTAAGCTGTGCAATAACATCTTCAGAAATATCACCCTGCACATCAACAATATTATAGGCAATACCCGCATGTGCACTGTTTACCATTCCCTCAATATTGAGATTGCACGTCCCGATCACCGTGGATATCTGACTCACCATATTTGGAACATCCTTATTGGAAACAGTAATCCGCTGTGTGCCGGGTATGCGCGCCTGCTGTACATCGGGGAAATTAACGGAATTCGTAATATTGCCCGTTTCCAGATAATCGCGGAGCTGAATTGCCGCCATGGAAGCGCAATTATCCGTCGCTTCCGGGGTGGATGCACCCAAATGAGGTATGGCAATAACATTTTCGGTTTTTATCATATCCTCATCGGGAAAATCCGTAACATATTTTGATACAACTCCCTCAGCCAGAGCGTTTTTCATATCTTCATTATTCACCAGGCCGCCCCGGGCAAAATTCAGGACACGGACATTTTTCTTTGCCATGGCAAGCTTTTCCCCGTTTATCATACCCTTGGTATTGTCATTGAGTGGAACATGGAGAGAAATGTAATCGGAATGCTTCATCAGCGTTTCCAAAGCTTCCACACGCTGCACTTTCCGGGAAATTGCCAGGGCACCGTCCACGGACAAGTAGGGATCATAGCCCACCACCTCCATACCGAGAGCGGAGGCAGCATTTGCAACCATTACTCCAATAGCCCCCAATCCGATAACGCCGAGGGTTTTTCCCTTAATTTCGGGACCGGTAAAGGCGGATTTTTTTTTCTCAATAAGCTTTGGTACTTCATCGCCTTCACCAACAAGGGTCTGAGCCCAGTTGATGCTCTCTGTTATTTTTCTGGAAGATAAGAGCATCCCCGTAATAACAAGCTCCTTTACGCTGTTTGCATTTGCACCGGGAGTATTGAAAACCACCACACCTTTTTTGGTGTATTCCTCCACAGGAACATTATTTGTACCGGCCCCCGCCCGTGCAACAGCAAGAACAGTCTCCGGCAGTTCCAGATCATGCATCTTATAACTACGTAATATAATTGCATCGGGATTGCTGATCTCGGAAGCAACTTCGTATGTATCCCGTGGTAAAAGGTCAAGGCCTAAGGGTGAAATCTTATTAAATGTCTGTATTTTATACATAGTACATCTCCTTATTTATTCTTTTTTTCAAATTCTTTCATTACCGTCACCAGATGTTCCACGCCTTCCATGGGAACACCATTGTAAATTGAGGCACGCATCCCGCCCACCGTACGGTGGCCTTTAATATTGGCAATATTCTGCTTTGCAGCCTCGCTGATAAACATTGCATTCAGCTCATCCGTGGGAAGCACAAAGGGGATATTGGTGATGGAGCGGTCCTGTTTCCGCACGGTGCCTGTAAAAAGCTCTGACTCATCAATGGCAGAATAGAGAAGATCCGCCTTGGCCCGGTTGATTTTCTCAACCTCACCGAGGCCGCCCATATTCATAAGCTCCTCACACACAAGCCCGACCATATAAATGCCAAAGGTGGGAGGCGTATTGAAGAGGGAATCCTTATCGGCATGGGTTTTATAATTGAACATGGTGGGAACATCATCCTCAGCCATACCGATAAGATCATCACGGATGATAACAACCGTTACCCCCGCGGGCCCCATATTCTTCTGCGCCCCCGCATAAATCAGGTCATATTTGGAAACATCCACTTCGCGGGAAAGGATGCTTGAGGACATATCCGCCACAATACGGGCATCCGTTTGGGGAACATCGTAATAGGTGGTCCCGTAAATCGTATTATTTTCCGTAATATGAAGATACCCTGCGCCGGATGTGGTGTCACCCCGTCCTGTTTCGGGAATATACGTATAGTTTTTATCATCCGAAGATGCAATAACCTGAGCACCACGCAGCTTTTCAGCTTCCTTTATGGCCATAGTTGACCATCGTCCGGTATTTATATAGTCGGCATGCTCCCCTTTTCTCAGAAGATTTAAGGGCACCATGGCAAACTGGGATGATGCACCGCCCTGAAGAAAAAGCACCCTGTAGTTGTCGGGAACACTCATAAGAGAGCGAAGATTCGCCTCGGCTTTTGCGATAATATCGCTGAATGATTTTGAGCGGTGACTCATCTCCATGACAGACATACCCGCCCCGGGGTATTCAACCAATTGTTCCTGTGCTTTCTTCAATACGTTGATTGGTAAAGCAGAGGGTCCTGCAGAAAAATTCCAAACTCGTGCCATAGTATCCTCCGGCTAAAGGTTTTTCATTGTTATTAAGGCGGACAGCAGGGTTAATTCCCCCGTAATGTCCATATTTCGAATTATTACTCTATCGCTTTTCAGTATAAGGGGAGAAAAATTAACCACCCCTTTAATTCCTCCGTCAATAAGCCGCTGCAGGCTTTTTTCCGCCCCTTCGGCGGGCACAGCAAGAAAGGCCAGTTCAATAGTGTACCGGGAAATTATATCGGAAATATCATAGGAAGGATACACCGGCACATGGCTGACCATGCTGTCAACAAGATTTATATTGGAATCAAAGCCGGCAACTACGTCAAAACCGGCCTGACTGAACCGGCCATATTCAAGAATGGCTGACCCGATACGTCCCAGACCTATAACCGCCGCCCTGCGTGGGGTATCAAGACCAAGTTTTGCTGCAATAAAATCGTGAAGCTCTCCAACGTCATATCCCTTACCCGTATTTCCAATTTCACCCAGATAGCTGATATCTTTTCTCACCGTATGAGCAGGATATCCGATATATGCCCCCAGCTGGGTGGAGGATAGGGTGGTTATCTGAGGCTCAAACCGGAGCAAACGTGACAAAACCCGATAGGTTGTTGTCAAACGTTTCAGGGTTGCATCGGATATTTTCATTTGCACCATTCCTCTTGTGATTTTTTTCACTATCTCAATATATGTGTTGTTTATATATAAAAAAAGGAAAAAGTTTATTTTTTTTCAGATGCATCAGCACTGCACCTGTCAAAATAACACAGGCATACCACCGCAACTATTGATTTGCATAAGCCCCTATTCTATTTTATAGCAATCTTCCACAGTTTAAAACGGAGACATAAACTGAGATGCGCTGGTTTTTACGCTCAAAAATCCATAAGGCAACCGTAACCCAGGCTGAACTGGATTACATCGGGTCAATAACCATTGACAGCCATCTTCTTCGCGCGGTGGGGATTCTGCCAGGCGAAAAAGTCAGTGTTGTAAGCAATACCTCCGGTGCCCGTCTGGAAACCTATGTTATTGCCGGAGCGGAAAAAAGCGGAATAATCTGTACCAACGGCGCCGCAGCTCATTTAATAAAACGGGGTGAGGAAATTATTATCATGGGCTATGAACTCTGCGATACGCCTCCGGTTCCGCAGATAATTCTTACAGGAAGAGATAATTCCATTGAGCGGTTTTTATGAGCACTGCACCCCAGCGAATCCCCCGCCACATCGGCATTATTATGGATGGTAACGGACGGTGGGCCAAAAACAGAAATAAACCACGCCCCTTCGGACACCGTCAGGGAGTCAAGGCAGTACGAACTACCATCGACCACTGCAACAGCATCGGCGTTGAATATCTCACGCTGTATGTTTTTTCCGCTGAGAACTGGAAGCGTCCCGAAGGAGAGGTATCCCTTCTAATGGAGCTTTTTGTGGAGATGATGAAGAAAGAGCTCAGAAATCTGGCACGGAAAAATGCACGGATACTTTTTCTGGGAAACGAAAAAAAACTTCCTGCAAAGGTAAAAAAGACTCTCTTTGAAGCCCGGGAAAAAACAAAAAACAACACGGGGCTCAAGCTTCAGCTTGCGATCAGCTACGGCGGCAGGGAAGAAATTATTGAAGCCGCAAAAAAAATACTTCACGATGCACCCGATGAAGAAACAGTAACGGAAGACTATTTCTCCCGCCACCTGTATAATCCCGACACCCCGGATCCGGAACTGATTATCCGCACGGGTGGAAATTATCGTATCAGCAATTTTCTGCTCTGGCAGGCAGCCTACGCAGAGCTGTATTTTACCCCCACCCTCTGGCCTGACTTCAGGGAAGCAGAGCTGGATGCAGCAATTGCAGAGTTCAACCGCCGGGAGCGGCGATTTGGAAAGGTTCAGGATGAATAAAAAAAATCTGGCAAAACGCATATTCTTTGCCCTCTGGGCTGTTCCTGTCGGCATTTTGATAACCCAGTCACAGGTTGATCTGCTCGCTGTTCTGCCCACAGGTATTTCACAGCACTTTATACCCGTTACCCCCATGGCGTTGACTGCCATGATGATATGTATTCTTGCCGTACATGAATATATTCATATGCTTTCGCAGAAATTCAGGCAAAACAAGTTCTTCCTCTTTTATCTGTGGCTTATCCCCGCTGTGATAAACCTTCTGCTGCGCACTCCGGTGTTCTCCACCATGGAAATCATTCTTGCCGCCATCATACCCATATCCGTGGAGGCTGCACTTTTCGATAAGGTAGATAAAAAATGGGCACGTGCCAGCCTCTCATTTACGGGGCTTATTATTCTCTATATTGTCGGACAACAGCTCCTTCTGTATGAGGGGTCAGCCTTTCAATCCCTGTGGAAAGATAGTGACGTTTTTCCCCGCGTGGGAATCATCATAACCCTTGCAGCGGTTTTTATCTGCGATTCCGCAGCATTCTTTGCAGGTAATTTCTTCGGCCGGCATAAACTGAGTGAGATCTCCCCCAAAAAAACAATTGAAGGCAGTATCGGAGGACTCCTTGCTGCAATGGCGGTTATGCTGGCAGGCATGCATTTTTACGGTACGGGGGAAGCATCATTCTGGCTTGCCGCTGTTTTGGGGCTTACCATCGGAATAACCGGTCAGATCGGCGACTTAACCGCCTCCGTGGTAAAACGATTCTTTTCTGTGAAGGACTCCTCAAATCTCATTCCCGGTCACGGCGGTATTCTGGACCGATTCGATTCACTCTTTTTTGCCACCCCCTTTGTTCATATAATAATCAGAATTTTTCTCCAGTAATTGGTACGAAACTATGAAACGAATACTTCTGCTCGGCTCATCGGGATCCATCGGAACAAGTACAGAAAACTGTATACGACGATACCGTGATGAATTTGAACTTGTGGGAATATCTGTAAACAGCAGTGTTGAAAAAGCCTGTGAACAGATTAAGGAATTTTCCCCCGAAGCTCTTGCTATCGGATCTTCGGAGGCATTTAAAAATTTCCCCCGCACAGAACATCCAAACACCCGTCTGTATACCGGAACAGAGGGGCTGGTACACATTACCCGCGATCTTGAGTATGATATTCTGGTAAACGCCTTGGTCGGCTCCGTTGGATTTGAACCCACCCTGGAAGCACTGAAACGGGGCAAAACCGTTGCCATTGCAAATAAGGAAAGCCTTGTTGTGGGGGGTGAACTGATACAGAAATCACTCAAAGAGCACGGCGGCACGCTTCTCCCTGTTGACAGTGAGCACAGTGCCATCTTTCAATGTCTGTCCGGTGAAGATTCCCGCACGGTGGAATCCATCACCGTAACTGCATCGGGAGGCCCCTTTCGCTCCATTCCCGCCGAAGATTTTGATGCCATAACGGTGGAAACAGCTCTGAAGCACCCGACCTGGGAAATGGGGGCAAAAATTACCATTGATTCATCAACGCTTATGAATAAGGGGTTTGAAATAATTGAAGCCCATCATCTCTTTAATATCCCCTATGAAAAAATTCATGTGGTTGTTCATCCCCAGTCCATAATTCATTCCGCAGTCACCTTCTGTGACGGCTCTGTAATGGCCCAGTGCGGCCTTCCCGATATGGAACTGCCTATACAATACGCCCTGTCCTATCCCCGGAGAATGAAAATCCCTTCTCCCCGTCTGTCCTTTGCTGATATGCAGACCCTCACCTTTGAGAAGCCCGACACCAACCGTTTCCCCTGTCTGAATTACTGTATAGAAGCCGGGAAAACCGGCGGAACTCTTCCCGGCGTCCTCAATGCTGCCAACGAAGAGGCGGTCCATCTTTTTCTGAATAAAAAGATTTCATATCAGGGCATTGCTAAAATTATTTATGGGGAGCTCACGCGGCATACCCCAAAGAAACTTACTTCCGTAACACAGATACGCCATATCGACACCGATGTCAGAGCGCGTATTTTACGGGATTACAAACACCTCATTTAATAAGGAACCTCCATGATTTATATCCTGTACGGTCTGGTTATACTTGGTATTCTTGTCTTTATTCACGAAATGGGACACTTCCTCACAGCCAAGGCTTGCAAAATACCCGTGGAAGCCTTTTCCATCGGATTTGGAAAACCCATTTTCACAAAAAAAATCGGTGAAACAGAGTACCGCCTTTCCCCCATCCCCTTCGGCGGATATGTAAAAATGGTGGGGGAAACCCCGGATGATACACGTGAGGGAGGATTTAACTCCCATCCAGTATGGCACAGAGCCCTGGTGGCTTTTTCCGGACCGGCATTCAATATTCTCTCCGCAATCATCCTGCTCGCCCTGGTTGCCTCCATGGGGATTCGCCGCTATGATCATATTCAGGATACCACCGTCGGGTTCGTGCATGAGGAAAGTCCGGCAAAGGAAATGATACTCCCCGGAGACTCCCTGGTGGCAATTAATGAAACACCCGTTGATTCCTGGGATGAAATTAACCAAATATTTGCCCGTATGAAAGATTCATACACGGTGTATTTTATTCGTGAAGGAGAAAAGAAGAAAACATCCTTTGCCGTACCTCTTCCTGAAACGGGTAGTTTTGAGCACCTCGGAAGCGGACTCTATCCAAAGAAAAATGCGGTCATCGGCAACATTGTTCCCAACGGGGCGGCAGACGCATCGGATGAGCTGTTTCCAAAGGACACCATACTGCGCATCAACGATACCCCGGTGCATCACTCCGCACAGGTAATTCTCACCCTTGAGGAATATACCCCAAAGCAGGGGCCGGTTTCCCTTACTCTCTCAGGACCTAAGGGCACCAGAACTGTAAACATTACCCCCCGATATACCGAGGAGGACGAACGCTACCTTTTGGGTATAGAATTTGAACCGGCTCCCTACGAAACGGTTACCTATTCTTTCCCGCGGGCTCTTGGCCACGGACTTGAACAAACACAAAAGATTGTAAAAACCATGTTTTATTTTCTCTCCCCGGGGCGTTTTCTTTCCACCATACAATATTCATCCGGTCCAGTGGGTATTATGCAGATATCCGGTGCAGCCGTACGATCGGGTATACAGGATACCTTCCGCCTTATGGCTTTTCTCAGCATTAACCTCGGAATAATAAACCTTCTCCCCCTGGCAATAACGGATGGTGGAATACTGGTATTTCTCGCCTATGAAGCGGTTCGGGGGCGTCCTCTATCCCTCAAAAAACAGGAGTTTATTCAGCGAATATTTGCGGCGGTTCTCATCAGCTTTTTTATATTTATAACCATACGTGATATTCTCAATTTTTCCGCCCTCCAGAACATGCTCCACTAACTCAGCAGGGAGAAGTGCACATGGAAAAAGAACAGCAGATCAGAACCTTCACCCGAAAATACAAGAAGGGTGATATTATTTTCAACGAAGGTGATACGGGGAACGAATTGTTTTTTATCAACACCGGACGGGTAAAGGTATTTAAAAAAATTTACCGCAATAATACCTTTCAGGAATATGAGCTGACCCGTCTTGGTCCCCGGGCTATCTTCGGTGAAATGGCTCTTTTGGGACAGATGCAGAGAACCGCCTCGGTAAAGGCTCTCTACCCCACGGAGTGCACGGTCATATCCCGGAACGTTTTTGACAGCCACTTCAACAAACTTCCCGCATGGATGCAGACAGTGATTAAAAACCTTGTGATTCGTCTGGATGACACAAATAAACGGTTGAAGCAGACTATTGAAAAATAAACCCTTTATCTGATGCAAAATTTATATTTACAGGGCCAAAGGCAGTAAATCGGAATAACTGGAGTTGAAAATGAACCTTGCCCCTCCAAAAGGCACCCGCGATTTTTATCCCGAAAACATGCACCTTCGGGAACATATCTTTACCTCCTGGGAAAAAACCTGCAGAAAATTCGGTTTTGAGAAATTTGATGCTCCGGTCTTTGAGCATCTTGAGTTATATACAGAAAAAAGCGGGGCTGAAATAGAACAGCAACTCTATACCTTTGAAGACAAGGGAGGAAGGAAACTCTCCCTACGACCGGAATTGACTCCTTCACTGGCGCGTATGGTTGCAGCAAAAGGAAATTCGTTAAAAAAACCGATTAAGTGGTACTCCATTCCAAAACTATTCCGGTATGAAAAAATGCAGAAAGGCCGCCTGCGGGAGTTTTTTCAGCTGAATATGGACATTGTGGGTATTGCCGATATCTCCGCCGATGCCGAACTGATTGCAGCGGCGGCTCAGACAATGCGTGATCTTAATTTTGACAGCACCGATTTTCGCATCCATATTTCAAGCAGAACCCTTCTTGAACAGCTCCTGCTCTTTTCCGGAATACAGAAAGACCTCCTTCCCGCAGTGTACCAGGCCCTGGATAAAATGCCGAAAATGTCTTCTGAGGATTTCCGCCGGCTGATCGGGGAAACAGTACCAGAGGAATCCGCCCACGCCATTCTCACCATTCTCTCCGTAAAAAGCATTGAAGATATTGAGAAAATCACCACGGAGCTCCCCGCACTTGATGAAATAAAAACTCTTTTTGACTATCTGTCCCATATGGATATGGATTCATACTGCACCTTTGATATATCCATTGTACGGGGTCTTGCCTATTATACGGGGACCGTATTTGAAATCTTTGACACCCAGCGGAGTATGCGGGCCATTGCCGGAGGCGGCCGGTACGACAAACTTATTGAATTATACGGCGGCACACCGACCCCTGCGGTAGGATTTGCCGCCGGCGATGTGGTTTTGGCAGATCTGTTACGGGAAAAGGGGAGCATACCTCCCCCCACTGCCGCAGCCCAGGTTTTCCTTATTTCCTTTACAAAAAATATGCCCCAAACAATGACCGTTGCTTCACATCTTCGCCGCCATGGGATTTCCACCACATACCCCCTCAAAATGAACGCACCACAAAAACAGCTGAAAAAAGCCGCCGCCTCGGGATGTACTCTGGCCCTGTTTATTGACGGTGAGGAAACGCTGGAAAACACATACACCCTGAGAATTCTTGATACCGGCGAAGAGGTTCGCGCGGATATAACCCGAATACACGAAAAAATACGAACTCTTCTGGAGGCTCAGGCATGATACGATATATATTAATTCTCTGCATGGTCTGCATCCTTTCCTGCTCCGGAGACACAGAGGTTCCCGCATGCATGGAAGAACAGGGTGTTGAAGACTGTCACGAACTGTTTGACAGAATGCAGTCAGATCCGGCAAATATGGAACTGGTCAACTGCTATAACAAACACTGTAACTAAAAGGTACGAAATGAATCCATCTCCTCTCACCATAGCCTCTGAAACGGGTATAATACCCGTTCACAGCGATCCTCTCGAAGAGCTGACATACCGTATTTACGCCGGCGAAAATATCGATCCTGCACAGAAAACAGACCTGATATTCTGCTCCTCCCAAACCATACGGCGCCTGAACAGAATATCCCGCAGTAAAGACAATGTCACCGATGTTCTCTCCTATCCATTCAACGATGCGGATTTTTTGGGAGAAATTTATATCTGTACCGATACTGCACAAAACCAGGCCGAAGAATACGGTCTTACCATGGAAGAGGAAGTAAGCCGGCTTCTGGCCCACGGCATGATACACCTGCTTGGATACGACCACCTTACTGAGCCGGAACGCTGTATCATGGAAGACATTGAAAGAAAATATCTGGCCTTTGACCAACACTGAAAGGAGCATTTTTGGATACGTCCCGCCCCGTTTTCCTGGTACTGCTGTGTATCTGTCTCAGTTCTTTATTTCTGCTTTCAACTATCAAAACGGCTTTTGCCTATGCACAAAAAGAGCTTTTGAGTCTTGACAGTGAAATACTTCGATTTATTGCCGGAAAAATCACAAAACTCTCTGAAAAAAAGATTCAGGTTTCCACCACGGTGTCCTTTGCAAGAATATTTTTTACAGCACTTTTTGTCATTACCGTCGGTGAATATATCAGAACTCACCATGCCCTTACTGAGCTGTCTGCAGCGGGGCTGACATTTCTGATTACCCTCATTGTACTCCCGATCTGCACCTATTCAATACCCCGGATTATTGTCTACAGCAATAAAAACAGATTTATCGTTTCCTCCTACTTTTTTTACCGTATTATCAGCATCATCTTTCTTCCCTTCACCTCCCTTATGTTTATCTCCACTCTGTTGATATCAAAACTAAGAGGATACAACAAATACTTTGATTTTCTCACCGAGGAAGAACAGCAGATGCTCGGAGATGCAGGGATTAATCAGACCGGGCTTGATGAAAATGAAAAACAGATGATACATAATATTTTCAATTTTGACAAAACCTCCGTGCAGGAAATTATGATCCCCCGCATCGATATTGAAGCCCTGGAAGTTAACAGCACTCCTGAAGAAGCACTTGAAAAAATCAGTACCATGGGGCATTCACGGGTTCCTGTCTACGAGGAAACTATCGATAAAATCACCGGGATACTGTATGTCAAGGATATCATGGCCTGGCTCTCAGCTCACGGTGGAGATACGCCCTGGTCCATCAAAACCCTTATGAGAAAACCTCATTTTGTCCCGGTTAATAAAGAGCTTGACGATCTTATGGCGGATATGAAAACCCAGCGAAGTCATATGGTGGTAGTGGTTGATGAATACGGTGGTACAGCGGGGCTGGTAACCATGGAGGATATACTGGAGGAAATAGTCGGTGAAATCCATGATGAACATGACGAGCACAACGAACCCCTGAAAAAAATCGGGGAATCCACCTATCTTGCGGATCCGCATATCGAACTGGATGATTTGTGTGAACGGATTAACCAAAACATTAATTACAAAAGTGATAAATACAACACCCTCGGCGGTCTGGTCTATTATGAACTGGGAGACGTACCTAAGCAAAACACGCAATTTCGCTATGAAGCGCTGCAGATAAAAATTACCAAAATGGATAAACAAAGAATTGAGGAGATTAAACTGGATATTCAGTCTGATACCCAGGAAACCACCATGGAGTAATACTTTTTCACGGGAGTAATGCATGCTGGCATATATTCACAGTATGGCCCTCTTGGGGCTTGATGCCTTTTCCATCAAAATCGAGGCGGATATCACCGAATCCCTGCCGTCATTTACCATTGTTGGCCTTCCCGACGGAGCGGTACGCGAAAGCCGTGAACGGGTTATGTCCGCCATAAAAAACAGCGGATTTGAATTTCCTTCGCGTAAAATAACCATCAATATGGCACCGGCGGATATTCGAAAGGAAGGCTCATCCTATGACCTGCCCATCTCTGTGGGTATACTTATTGCTTCGGGGCAGGTGGACTGCAAAAAAGACCTGTCACAAACAGTTATCATCGGAGAATTATCCCTGGACGGCACTATCAAGCGAATTCAGGGCGGGTTGCCTCTCAGTCTCGGCGCACGCGAGAAGGGATTCTCATCGGTTATTCTTCCGCCGGAAAATGCCCGGGAGGCATCTGTTGCGGAGGGAGTCAGTATCTATGCCCTGAACAATCTTATTGACTGTATCGATTTTCTGGAAGGGAACACACCGGTTTCTCCCACAGAATGCGATATTTCACGCTATTTCAGGAATGCCGTAAACAGAGACAGGGATTTTATCGACGTAAAGGGACAGGAACACGTCAAGCGTGCCATTACGGTTGCCGCAGCGGGAAACCATAATCTCCTGATGATCGGCCCGCCGGGTTCGGGAAAAACAATGATTGCCCGACGTATCCCCTCAATTCTTCCGCCCCTGAGCCTGGAGGAATCCCTGGAAACAACCAAAATTCATTCCGTGGCAAACAAACTCGATCCCAGCCAGCCCATAGTAACCACACGGCCCTTCCGATCCCCCCATCATACCATCTCTTATGCGGGATTAACCGGCGGCGGCTCCTACCCCAGGCCTGGAGAAATAAGTTTGAGCCACAATGGCGTACTTTTTCTTGACGAGCTTCCGGAGTTCAATAAAAATGTGCTGGAAAATCTCAGACAGCCCCTTGAGGATAAGAAAGTTACCATATCACGATCAGCCTTTACCCTCACCTACCCCTCAAACTTCATGCTCGTGGCTGCTATGAACCCCTGCCCCTGCGGATATTACAGCGATCCGAACCATAATTGCAGTTGCACCCCAATTCAGATCCAACGATATATATCAAAAATATCCGGCCCTCTTATGGATCGCATTGATATCCACATAGAAGTCCCCGCCCTGACATACGGGGAATTGACCCGAAAAACGGGAGAATGCAGCTCGCAACAGCTCCAGAGAGAGGTGGAGGATGCAAAAAAGATTCAGCAGCAACGTTTTCAGGATATACCGTCCCTGAGCAATGCCTCCATGGAACCGGGGCATATGCGCACCTTCTGCGAGCTTGACCCGTCCTGCTATATTCTCTTAAAGAAAGCGATAGAAAAACTGGGGCTTTCCGCTCGTGCCTACGACAGAATCATCAAGGTTGCCCGAACCATTGCAGACCTGGACTCTGAAGATAATATCACAGCAAAACATATATCTGAGGCAATACAATACCGCACCCTGGACAGAAAAACAAACTGAAGGAATATCAATATATTATTTTACTCTCTATAGAAATATACCCCCGGAGTTACTCTATGCGACGTATCTTCCTGCTCTGCCTTTGTGTTTTGTATTTTCCCGGCATGGCCGCCCCCGTACTTCACGTCAGTGATTCCATAGCTGATTTCGGTCTCATTCATTTTACAGAACCCATAGAACTTGACCATATCTTCACCATGGAAAACACCGGTGATGACACCCTTGTTATCGACAAAATAAAAGAACATTGCGGTTGCTCTCATCTTGCCTATACGGACACTCTTGCTCCCGGTGAAGAAGGTACTGTTGAGGTTTCGCTGAACGTGCGGGGTACAGGAAGTTTCAATCAGTCCATTGTGGTTTTTTCCAATGACGCCGATACACCAATAAAACGACTCTATATGCAGGCCCGTGTTGTTCAGTCCGCCATGCTGGAAAACAGATATACACATATTCCGGAAGATACAGCTAGGAACAGCTTTACTGACACCCTGTATATTCTGGCGGAATCCGTCGAATTTGACGTGGAAAATGTATTTTATCAAAAACGCACGGGAGACTCCCTTGATATAAAACTCCCCGTTGCTTTCAGCCTTGAAGAATCATCTCTGGATCCGGCTTTTATTATCTCCGCTCTTGCCGATTATATCTCTGCAAAAAATACAGTTCTTGATTCTGCCGGCATAGATACGGCACAAAATGAATTGTATCCGCTCAATGAATATGACGATTCACTGCAAAAATATTCCCTCGAAACAAAACGTGATGAACTTCTCCTTGATCGCACGGCACTTATGGAAGATATTGACATACTCATCAACAATACACGCCTTCCCCTGAAACGACTGCTGGAGAAACTTCGGCAAAAATTCCCACCGGGATTTACGCGGTATCGGTTGATATATACCATTCAGAAAAATGTTGCGCGTGTTGAGGGTGGGATACTCATAATCAAAACCTCCGGAGAAGACTCACCCGATCTGGAAGCCACGGTCAGTCTTGAATCTTTGTAACGCTTTGATGACCACGTCTCACTCCGATGGCTTGAAAAACCGGCAAAACAGCATCCCCGGCACGCACGATGAAGACACCACCGACCCCCACAGAAGGAAAACATTGTTGCAGTCAACTAAAGCAGTGAATTATTTCATTCTTTTTTCCCAAAACGCAGTAAGAAAAATATATCTTTAGACCATAATTATTGTGACGTAATTACCATTAAAGAGGAGAACTCTATGGCAAGACATATGGTGCCGCACGACGGTAACTCTGCAACGGCTCACGTGGCCCACGCAACCAATGAGGCTATTGCAATTTACCCCATTACTCCTTCATCTCCCATGGGAGAAATATCCGATGCGAAATCGGCCATGAATGAGAAAAACATTTGGGATTCAGTTCCTCATGTTTCAGAACTGCAATCTGAAGCCGGTGCTGCCGGTGCTGTCCACGGTGCACTTTGTACGGGTGCTTTGACAACTACTTTTACGGCATCTCAGGGACTCCTTCTTATGATTCCCAATATGTACAAAATAGCCGGTGAGCTTACTCCCACGGTATTTCATGTAAGCGCCCGTTCCCTTGCGTGCCAGGCCTTATCCATTTTTGGTGATCATTCCGATGTTATGGCCTGCCGCCAAACCGGATTTGCCATGCTGTCATCCTCTTCTGTTCAGGAAGCTCAGGATTTTGCACTGATTTCTCAGGCTGCCACCCTGGAATCCCGCATTCCCTTCCTGCACTTCTTTGAAGGATTCCGGGTTTCCCATGAAATCCAGAAAATCGAAGAGCTTACATACGATGATATGAAGGAAATGATTGACGATGATCTGGTACGGGCGCACAGACAACGCGGCCTGTCCCCGGATCACCCCCAGATTATGGGTACATCTCAAAACCCTGATGTTTACTTCACAGGACGCGAAACGGTCAATTCCTACTACGAAAAACTCCCCGGAATTCTTCAAAAGCAGATGGATAAATTTGCACAGATGACGGGACGCCAATACCGCCTCTATGAATACTTTGGCGCAGAGGATGCGGAGAAGGTAATTATTGCCATGGGTGCGGGAAATGAGACCATCCACGAGACTGTGGACTACCTCAACAAACAGGGTGAAAAACTCGGTGTTTTAAAGGTTCGCATGTATCGCCCCTTCAATGCAGAAGCGTTTGTTAAGGAAATCCCCGCTTCGGTACAGAAAATTGCCGTCCTTGACAGAACAAAGGAACCGGGCTCCCTTGGTGAACCACTCTACGAAGATGTTCGCACCGCCATTGGAGAAATGCAGGAACTGAAGGAAGCACATTTTACTCACTGGCCCCGGGTGGTGGGCGGCAGATACGGACTCGGCTCTGCGGAATTCACTCCCGCCATGGTAAAAGCTGTCTTTGACAATCTTTCAGCGGACACACCGAAAAACCATTTTACCATTGGTATAAATGACGATGTTATGAATACATCCCTTCCATTTGATCCGTCCTTCAATATCGAAAGTGACGATGTGTTCCGCGGGCTTTTTTACGGCCTCGGATCGGATGGAACCGTTGGTGCAAACAAGAATTCCATCAAGATAATTGCCAAGGAAACGGACAATTATACCCAGGGCTACTTTGTTTATGACTCCAAAAAATCCGGATCCCTGACCACCTCCCACCTTCGGTTTGGCCCCAATAAAATCCGTGCGCCATACCTTATTTCCAAGGCAAATTTTCTTGCATGTCATAATTTCTCATTTCTCGAAAAATATGCCATGCTGAAAAACCTTGAGGAAGGCGGAACATTTCTTCTGACCTCTCATTATGGAAAAGATGAAGTATGGGATAAGCTTCCCGGTCGAGTTCAAAAGGAAATTGTTGACAAGAAACTGAAGTTCTATATTATTGACGCCATACAGATTGCTGAGGAAATCGGCCTTGGTTCACGTATCAATATGGTAATGCAGACAGCCTTCTTTAAAATTTCCAATATCATGCCCGAAGCGGATGCAGTACGGGCCATTAAGGATGCCATCAAAAAGACCTACGGCAAAAAGGGCGAGGAAATAGTTAAAATGAATTATCAGGCCGTGGACGCTGCTCTCTCAAATATTGAGGAAGTAATCTACGATGCCCCCACGCAATCCGTGGAAGACCTCAAGGATATTCCCGATACGGCCCCCGATTTTGTCAAAAATGTCACAGCCAAACTGGTTCGTCAGGAAGGAGATACGGTTGCCGTATCTGAAATGCCAGCTGACGGTAAATGGATGACCGGTACCACAAAATACGAAAAAAGAAATGTGGCCGTAAATATTCCTGTGTGGAATTGCGACACCTGTATTCAATGTAACCGCTGTGCCTTTGTATGTCCCCATGCGGTAATCCGGCCCAAGGTATACGATGCAGAGGTACTTGATTCTGCTCCGGCGGAATTTAAATCCTGTGACGGCAAGGCAAAATACAAGGATATGAAATATACCCTTCAGGTCTCACCCCTGGATTGTACCGGGTGCGGTCTCTGTGTGGAGGAATGTCCAATGAAGGCAAAGGAAGCCATAAAAATGACTCCCCTCACTGATGAAATGCGTGAACGGGAATCAGAGAACTGGGATTTCTTCTTAAACACTATTCCCGAAGTTGACGTTGATGACAAAGACCTGGGGAACTTTAAGGGGACTCAGTTTGTTACACCTCTTTTTGAATTTTCCGGTGCCTGTGCCGGCTGCGGTGAGACCCAGTATGTAAAACTTATCTCTCAGCTTTTCGGAGACAGAGCAATTATTGCAAATGCCACGGGATGTTCGTCGATTTACGGCGGGAACCTTCCCACAACGCCTTTTACGCAGACAAAGGACGGACGCGGTCCTTCATGGAACAACTCCCTCTTTGAAGATTGCGCAGAGCTGGCCTACGGAATGCGCATGACCGTTGATAAGTTTCGTGAACGCGCTGCGGAAATATGTCAGAAACTCAAGGATATGAATATTTCTGCTGATATCTCCGCAAAAATCGATGATATGCTTGCGGCTCCTCAGTCAACAAATCAGGAGCGTAAAGTATTGCGTAAAAAAATCGATGAGCTCAAAGGCCTTGTAGGTGATGACTCTTCCCTGAAAAAGGATTTCCAAACCCTTGCGGATTATATCGTCGATAAATCTGTCTGGGCCTTCGGCGGCGACGGCTGGGCATACGATATCGGATACGGCGGTCTGGACCATGTTCTTGCATCGGGAAAGAACGTCAATGTACTGGTGATGGATACGGAGGTATACTCCAACACGGGCGGACAGTCTTCAAAGGCTACCCCCAAGGGGGCGGTTGCCAAATTTGCCGCAAGCGGGAAACCATCCGAGAAAAAAGACCTGGGCATGATTGCCATGACCTACGGTAATATCTATGTGGCGAAGGTATCCCTTTCCAATCCAAACCATGTGGTAAAAGCAATGCGGGAAGCGGAAGCCTATGACGGCCCGTCCCTGGTGATTACCTATTCCCATTGTATTGCCCATGGGTTTAATCTTAAAGACGGGGTTAAACACCAGAGTAATGCGGTAAAATCAGGGCACTGGCAGCTGTATCGCTATAATCCCGAGCTTGCTGCACAGGGAAAGAATCCTCTTTCCATTGACAGTAAAGCACCAAGTATGGATTACAAGGAATTTGCTCTCACAGAAAACCGTTTCCGCACCCTTGCACAGTCTCAGAGAGAACGTTCAAACGAACTTCTTGAAAGTTCTGCAAAAGAAGTGGTTGAACGGTATAAAGCCCTTGAAAGATTTGCCGAAACAGATTCAGAATAAGATCTATTCAGCAAAAGTTTTTTGCGGAGCGCCTGAAAAGGCGCTCCTCTTTTTTATGTTCCTGCACTCAGATAAACCGGCGGAATTGTACCTGATACAGAATTCCACCTGCCTGAGCCATGCAGCACAGATATCCCATTTTACTCTAAATTCCGGGATACCGCATTCCTGTCAAAAATAGTTCTCTGAATCGGTACGCCCGTAATACAAGATATTCTGTGTCCTGCATTACCGGTGCTGATATTTTTGATTACCGGCACTTACGCGGTATGTCAGAATACCGCAAATCTGCTTCGCAACAGTGGTTATGAATGAACCTAAAATCCTCAATTAAAGTATAAAAAGCGAGCTGACTTCTTTTATTTTAAGGGAAAACGAGAATTATCCCCTTCACCCAATAGATGATCCAATGAAACTTGATTTTTCAACGAGCGCCGGAGCGTATCAAATAGAACGAACAGGAAGCAATTTAACGCCCCTTGGTGGTCTGATAGCCTTTGCTTCATTTGTATATGAGCTTTGAGTTTTGGATACTCTTAAAGTAACAACGCGCTTCCCACCCGTGATATTCTTGTGGATTTTATGCTGTTGCATGCGAAATTAGTGAAATAGGTGGACAAAAAAGGGTGGACATATCGGTCTGTGAGGAAAAATGGGAGAAAAAAATGGAATATGAACAGATTATTTCGTGGTTGAAATCAAATGCTACGCAGTTGAATCCTGGGGCAGCTTTTACTCACTTTACGATATCTTTTCAGGATAATTTTACCCCGAGAATTAATCTCAATTGTGGAGTTTAGGATGATCCTTCAGACATATTGTTATTGCAGTGAACATAGCAATCATCTAATTGTGCAGGCTCCGCAGCTCATAATTGCCCCTCCGGGACAGGATTTGCTACCCTGGAAATTTTCATTGAATTTCATATTTGAGGTTGAAACTGCGATTGTTTCGTTCTATAATTATTATGAGATATGCTATAGGAGCCGGGCCATGGACATATTAGATGAAGCACAGCGTTTTTCAACGCTTCTTAAACAAATTGACTTCGGTATTATCGTGGAAGATGAACAGCGGGTCATTCACTTAGTGAATCAGCGGTTCTTAGATCTATTTCAACTCCCCCTCTCAGCGGATGAATTTATGGAAATGGATTGTAACGCCGCGGCCCAGGGTGCCAAAGGGTATTTTCTCCATGAAAAATCTTTCATTCCACGTCTGGAGGAGATCCTGACGCGGCGTGAGACCATTACGGATGAAGTACTCCAGCTAAAAGATGGACGTTATTTTGAGCGGCATTATTACCCCATTTTTCTTGATCATATATATAAAGGCCACTGTTGGCTCTATCGGGATGTGACTGAAAATGAAAAGATGCGAAAACAGCTGGAAGAACTCGCCACAATTGACCCCCTCACACAAGCCGTGAATCGCAGGGCATTTCTACCGGAGCTTGCGCAGGCACTCAATCTTTGGAAGCGGTACTCAAACCCTTACGCAATACTGATGTTTGACATCGACGGTTTTAAAGAAATCAATGACACCTATGGGCACAAAGCGGGGGATACTGTACTGTCCACAGTGGCAAATACTGTAATTACAACGAAACGAACCACGGATATATTCTGTCGGTGGGGTGGCGACGAATTTATAGTGCTACTCCCTCACACTGATTTGGACAATTCCCTTATTTTTGCTGAACGGGTACGAAATCTGGTTGAAAATACCCCATGGGGGTTTACGGAAGACAGGATAACCTGTAGTTTCGGCGTGGCAGTATTTGAGCCTTATACAAACCAAAGCAAAATACTTGAAACGGTTGACAGGGCCCTCTATAATGCCAAAAAGAAGGGGAGAAATTGCGTGGGAACGGTGTAGACGATATGATTCAATCATGTCATTTTTCTTCATCCTTTGGCCGGTTGATCAAAACACAAGGGGACTACACAGGAATGGACAGGGACTCACACCCATATGCCAAAGGCGCATGCTTGGCCGAACACTGCCTGCTGAAGCTCATACATAGTGTGAATACAGTACTGCTCAGTGTAAAAAAGTTCCGGATCATCTCCTGTATGAGAGCCATATCTTCACGTCGGTGGTCTTCTCCTTCATAAGACTGAAGGAGGCAGCATAATCCTCCGGGTAGAGAGTGGAGGAAATACATGTATGGTAAAATAATAACGGTCTCCCATTGCGGGAATAATTGTTGACATAACAAAACTGCATAATACGGAAACCAGTGCCCATGAGATCTGTTGTGATCTGCCCGGATACATAAAAGCAAAGAAACCCTCAGGCTCCTCTGCTTTTGTTGAGAATACATTTTAAATTCAGAGTGTCTCGGGCTTCTGCCCTTCCTCTCTCAGCTTTTCGATATATTTCTCAGGATCCTCTTCAAAGGCTGATACGCAGCCGGGACAGCAAAAATACACCCTTTGGCCCTCATAATCTGCATAGATATCCTTTGAAATGGGATTTCCGTCCATAACAGGACAGGTCGTCTGTGCCTGCAATTCCCGGTGCTCTTCCCCTTCTTCCGCTGAATCATGAGAGGATTTCTCCCCCTGAGGACAGCAGGGAGGATGCGAAACTGAATTCTGTTCTTCCTGAGACTCCTGATCAGCAGGCGCATCCTGTACCGGAGTTATATCTGCATTCTGCGAATAAACCCAAAAGGACATAAGAGCAATAAGGACAACAATAATAATGGATGCTTTCATACAATCTCCAATATAAATTTATAAACTATATAAACAATATACAAGATTTCTAAGGATATACCGTTTTTTTTGTACTTGACAGTCAAAAAGTACATAAAAAACAACTATAAATTCCGTCATTACCCACCACTGTTACGTACACATCGGAACATCCAATTAGAACACCCTCCGTACATAGCCTGCGTTTCAGCCTTCAGACCACCACCGAGGGTGTTTACACCTTTGTATTACACATGCGCATGTGACAGTCTCCTGCCGGTGCCGCCTGTACCAAATACCGACCCGTGAGCACGGCAAAAGGATTAATTTTTTATTACATCCCATGGGCCGTACCTATGAAACATATATTTAAAAGAATGTTACACCATACTATCGGAGGTATATGATGGAATACACGACCCTTGGCAGCAGTAATGAAAAGGTTTCGCGGGTCTGTCTTGGAACTATGACCTGGGGCCTGCAAAATACGCAGTCCGATGCAAATGAGCAGATAGAATATGCCCTCTCCCGGGGAATAAACTTTATTGACACCGCAGAAATGTATGCAGTCCCTCCTTCTGCAGAAACATATGGAAAAACAGAAACCATTATCGGAAACTGGCTTAAAGCTCACCGGGAAAAACGTAAAGATATTTTCCTTGCGTCTAAAATGGTCGGCCCCGGTCTGGAATGGGTTCGCGGCGGAAGTGTTCTGGACAGGCAATCCGTCACTGAAGCAGTTGACCAGTCACTCAAACGTCTTCAGACCGATTATATCGATTTATTTCAGCTTCACTGGCCCCGCAGAACAACACCGCATTTTGGAAAACAATGGCCGGGAACATTTTCTTTTTACGACATTGACAGTGCAGACGAAACAGCAATTATGGGCGAGGTTCTTCTTGGGCTCAAGGATGTGATTGATGCGGGGAAAATCAGATACTTCGGCTTGTCAAACGATACCCCCTGGGGCCTTCACACCTATCTTCGTCTGCACGAAAAATATGACCTTCCCCGTGTTGTATCAATGCAGAATGAGTTTAATCTGGCCCATGCCAAGGACTATCCACTCCTTATCGAACACTGTATCCGTGAAAATGTGGCATATCTCCCCTGGTCACCTCTGGCAGGGGGACTCCTCACAGGCAAATACCTTGACGGCGCACGACCTGAAGGAAGCCGCTGGAGCCTCAACAAGGACAGCCGCCCATTTCGGGATACAACCGCCGCTCAAAAGGCCACCCGTGCCTACAGGGATATCGCTGAAAAACACGGCTATACCGCCGCCCAGCTCGCCCTTTCCTGGTGTGATCAGGTGGAAGGCATCACCTCCACCATTATCGGAGCAACCTCCATGAAACAGCTGAAGGAAAATATTGATGCCTTCACAAAACCCCTTCCGCAGGAAATGCTGGAGGAAATCTCTGAGGTTTTCCGTCAATACCCAGCCCCTTTTTAAGAACAGAATACCGTCGGCATTACTGATATCAGGAAATGCCGACGTATAGACAGAATAGTACCTACTCAAAAATTCGCTGCCTTTTCAGTGGATTCCAAAGCTATATTAGTAGGTGTTTTTTCCACGGAGCAGTATGAAGGAAGTATTAAATTTTTTACTGATAGCAGCGGGATCATTTGCCGTTGCCCTCAGTTTGGAGCTTATTCTCGCACCGGAAGGACTGGTGGGCGGCGGTACCATTACTATCGCAATAATTACAAATCATCTTCTGGATATTCCCGTATGGGCCATCCTGATTGGATGCAATACAGCCATGCTCATCGTAAGCGCCCGGTATCTGGATTTTCTGTTTATCCTGAAGACAATATTTGCAAATGGTATCCTCACGGCAAGCATCTTTTTTATTCAGACCTTTGACCCCATAACCACAACTGATGTACTGATACTTATTTACGGAGGCCTTATTCTCGGAGCGGGAATCGGGCTTATAGTAAAAGCCGGCGGTGCTCTGGGGATAGAAATGCTGGCCATTTGTTTTGCCAAAAGTTTCAATATGAAATTCAGCACATTTATTTTTGCCGTCAATGCCGTAACCTTAACGGTACTTACCTTTATAAGTTCCCTGGAAAAATCGATGTTTTCCATCGCCATATTATTCATCACGTCAAAAACAATCGACTTTATTCTTGAAGGCGGGCCCCGGCAGGACAGATCCATTATGATCATCTCAAATAAGCCCGACACCGTGGGGAAGGCTCTTATTGATGAGCTTGACCTGCGACTCACCTATCTCTACGGAAAGGGCGGATACAGCCAGCGAAACCGCAAAATAATCTACTGTATCACAAACCGTATGCTCTACACCAGGGTCAGGGATATTGTAACAGAAATTGACCCCTATGCCATAATGGAAGCATCCTTTGTCTATGAAGCCATGGGGGTTAACCGAATAAACTCCATTGTATCCTCTGCGGCACAGTCCAAACAGGCTCTGTAACCTCCCTTTTTTCAGAGCATTGGCCTCCCTGAAACATACAGAAGTAATTACGCCCTGCTGTTCACGCACACTGCACTAATACGCGCTTAACCGGGGAAAGAGTCTGTGGCGTATCGACCGAACCACAGCAGCACAGAAATGTTCATATGACATACGGATTTTGCGAAGAATTTTTTCAGGGATGCTGCCTGAAAATGACATAAACCCAATAGACATATATCTGCACTCAACATATTCCATACAGTAAGTAATGCGGTACTTCATTGAAGACTGTAAATGTAAAAACGTAAAGGAATCGGTGAGATGGAAAAAATCACACAGGGAGTTTTCCCCATGTGATCAGAAAATTATATCAAATTTCACCCTTTTCGATTGCTTCAAGAATATCCCGCTGCTTTTTCCGGTCATAGATGGCATACCCTATGACACCTGCCACAACAAGGACACTTACCAGAATAAAAATAAGCAACCCATTATCAGCTTGTTCCTCACTATCCTCAGCTGCCTCCACCTCGTCACCGGTGCCTTCTTCCTCGCCTTCAGTGGTTTTCATATCCTCATCACCGGATTCCTCATCATCCGCAGGGGCAGGATCTTCAGCAATATCCGCCTCAGAATCTGAAGCATCCCCCTCTTTGAGAGAAGAAGTGTTTTCTGAAGATGCGGGAACAGCAGCTTCGTCGATTTCAGAAAAATGCACCGTACCCACGTATTCAGGATAGGTCATGTGAAGATCGGGTACACCGAAAATGGGTAATCGCCGAGTGATTAGATTTTCCTCTTCTCCGGTAAGATTTGAAAAGATCGGAGAATTCCCCCGTTGGACTTCAAAACGAACATTGTAGTCCTTCGCAATCATCTCAAGAGTATTGCCCAGGTTTATCTGCAGGGAAAGTGCTCCGCGAAATGAATTCCGCAGAAGAATGGGCCGGTTCCAGAATACCATGGTCTGCCCGCCCCGGGTAAAATAACCGTAATATTCACGTTTTGAGTCTTCAATCACCTGAAACCAGTTTTGTCTGCTCACATTTCTGAAATTGTGCACAGAACGGGGCACAACCTCACCGTCCTCAGTCTGAGCAATAATACTTCCCTGGGAATTTGTCCGAAAAAACTGATGAATATCAGGGTAGTTACGATTTATTTCCGCCATGGTTTGCGCCGCTGTCTGCAGATTTGAAGACCTGACATTTGCATTATCAACCATGTCATTTAGAAGGGAATCACGAACCATAAAAAAATCACCCACTATTTCATAGGCACGGTTTGCCACGGGGTACTCCGGTATGGTCTGCAGAACAGAATCAATAATACTCTGCGGATCAGGGCGGTCATCTTTTTCGCGGGTACACCCGCCAAAAAGCACCGGCACAGCCATAAGAACGGGTATCAAAACCACCGAAAACAGGGAGATAATCCGCCGGTCATTAGCATTTCGAAGCATCAGCTCCTCCTTACATTACAGATAAAGAACCACTCAACACTTGTGTTATACCTTACTAGTAATATAATCACGCTCTGGCCAAATGAGAGAAAAATCTACACTCCGGGAAAAATGAAAAGAAATCCCGGGAATTTACCGCTTCTGTTTCTGAATAATGCAATGCGCCTTCAGACGACTGTTATTCCCTGTTCCATGCCGAAATAATACGTGTTAAATGCCATTTCAGCTTCAGCATAACGTATATTATATGGTTATTAATTCAGGATAAAATTTACATAAAGGATGACTACATGGGGGAAAACAATTATAATGCCGAAAACATCAAATCCCTGAAGGGACTTGAAGCCGTACGTAAACGTCCGGCAATGTATATCGGAAGTACCAGCAGTTCCGGTCTTCATCATTTGGTCTACGAGATAGTTGATAACTCCATAGATGAAGCTCTTGCCGGATATTGTGACACCATCGATGTAACCATTCATAAAGATAACTCAATAACTATTGCTGACAATGGGCGCGGTATTCCGGTTGATTACCACACCGAGGAAGATATGTATGCCCTTGAACTGGTTCTCTGCACCCTTCATGCGGGCGGTAAATTTGACAATTCAAGCTACAAGGTATCCGGAGGGCTGCACGGAGTTGGGGCTGCCTGCGTAAACGCATTGTCAACCCATCTCAATGCAGAAGTCTACCGTAACGGCAAAATTCACACCATGAATTTTGAACGTGGTGACAGAATTGATGATCTTCAGATTGTGGGGGATACGGATAAAACAGGCACCAAAATCAGCTTTAAGCCCGATCCTGAAATATTTGAGACCACTGAATACAGCTTTGATATTCTCAGTAAGCGCCTGCGTGAACTTGCGTTTCTGAACAAGGGTATCACCATTCAGCTCCTTGACGAACGTGAGGAAGACAAGGAACACACCTTCTGTTACCCCGGCGGACTTGTTTCCTTTGTTGAATATCTTGATGAAAACAAACATCCCCTGCACGATACACCGGTTCATTTTATTTACGCCGGCACGGATAACAACAACGACGATATTGAGATAGAGGTAGCCTTTCAGTACAATGATACCTATAAGGAGAATATCTTTTCCTTTGCCAACAATATCAATACCCATGAAGGGGGAACCCATCTTACAGGATTTCGTCAGGGACTGACCCGTGCCCTGGTGAAATACATTGACGAAAACGGCTTTCTGAAAAACAAGAATATAAAGATAACCGGCGAGGATTTGCGCGAAGGCATGACCGCCGTTATCAGCGTAAAAATAACAGATCCTCAGTTTGAAGGCCAGACAAAACAGAAACTGGGAAATTCCTCCGTCACCAAAATTGTTGCGCAGAATGTACGTGAGAATCTGAGTACCTATCTGGAAGAAAATCCGCCCGTGGCTAAAAAGATTATCGAAAAGAGCATAAACTCAGCCGTGGCGCGGGAAGCTGCACGAAAAGCAAGGCAGCTGGCGCGAAGAAAGAGTGTGATGGACGGAGGCGGCCTTCCGGGAAAACTTGCCGACTGCTCTGAGAAGGATCCGGCAAAATCCGAGATCTTTATTGTCGAGGGGGATTCTGCCGGCGGCTCTGCAAAATCAGGCCGTTCACGGGAAACCCAGGCAATACTCCCTCTCAAGGGGAAAATCATTAACGTCGAAAAAGCCCGGCCGGACAAGGTAATTGCCAACGATGAAATTCAATCCATGATACAGGCCTTCGGCACGGGATTTGGCGAAGATTTCAATATTGAAAAACTTCGCTACCATAAAATTATAATCATGACCGATGCCGATGTGGACGGTGCCCATATCAGCACCCTGCTTCTGACATTCTTTTTCCGCCATATGCCGGAGCTCATTGAAGGTGGCTATGTATATAAAAGCTGCCCTCCCCTTTACAAGGCAAAGGCCGGAAAGAAAGAAAGTTTTCTTTTTAATGATGCCGCACTGGATGAATTTAAAAGTCAGCATCCAAATCAGAAAGTAACCTATCAGCGATTTAAAGGGCTTGGTGAGATGAATCCCGATCAGCTGGCAGATACCACCATGAATCCTGAATCCCGGAAAGTGCTTGAAGTCAGGCTGGAGGATGTGGTTGAAGCTGACAGGATTTTTACTATGCTCATGGGGGAAGAGGTGCCTCCGCGAAGAAAATTTATTGAAGATAATGCAAAGAAAGTAAGCTACCTCGATATTTAATATGGCACCAAAACGGATACTCCTAACAAACGATGACGGATATTATGCAGCAGGTATACAGGCATTATACGCTGCATTGTCTCCCTATTATACCATCAATGTAATCGCTCCCGAAAAAGAGCAGAGCGGTAAAAGTCACAGCTTTACCTTTACGGAAGGACTGCGTTTCACAGAGGTGAAACGAAATGGTTCAACCGATTATATTGTTTCAGGAACCCCTTCAGACTGTGTAAAACTGGGGTTGTCCTATCTGCTTCCCACGCGACCCGATTATATAATTTCCGGTATTAACCATGGATACAACCTCGGAATCGCGGGATTTTACTCCGGTACCGTCGGTGCAGCCCGGGAAGGTGCCTTCTGGCGTATTCCCTCCCTTGCCTTCTCCACTCCCTGTGACGAAAATACCTCCCTTGATGAGAATGCAGCACGGGCACAGGCCATCCTTAAACAGCTTGAGGAAAAACGTTTTTTTACGCCCCATCGAAATATCTTTTACAATGTAAATTTCCCCCGAATGCATCGGGATAATAACAAGATTAAGATATGCAGACAGAGCCTTGCCTATTATAGCGACAACTACGATGAAAAAATTGAGAATGGTGAAAAAGTGCTCTATGTAAAAGGAAGAATGGTGGAAATTGAAGAGGAAAACACCTTTGACATATGGGCAAATAAACAGGGATATACCACCATAACCCCCTTGTCTATTGACTCCACCTGCCCGATAACTATAGAGGAAACAAAAAACATTGAATTATACTAGTAACATCATAAAGGAGATCAAATGAGCGACCATCTCCAGGATAATTATCTGCTTATTGAAGATGAGATGAAGCGGTCTTATCTTGATTATTCCATGAGTATGATAACCTCACGGGCACTCCCCGATGTGCGTGACGGCCTCAAACCAGTTCACCGCAGAGTGCTCTTTGCCATGGGTGAGTTGGGATTACTTCATAACCGGGCATATAAAAAAAGCGCCCGGGTTGTGGGGGATGTAATCGGTAAGTATCACCCGCACGGTGACAGTGCCGTATACGATACTCTGGTCCGCATGGCGCAGGAATTTTCTCTGCGATATCCCCTTGTTGACGGACAGGGGAATTTCGGATCAATCGATGGAGACTCAGCAGCCGCCATGCGTTACACGGAGTGTCGACTTACCAGCGGTGCTGAAGATATGCTCGAGGATCTCAATAAAAACACCTGTGATTTTCAGGATAATTACGACGAAACAACGAAGGAACCCACCGTTCTGCCGGCTAAGACTCCGCAGCTGCTGCTGAACGGTTCCACGGGTATTGCCGTCGGTATGGCAACCAATATGGCTCCTCATAATTATCTCGATATTGCCCGGGCAATCAAAAAATATATTGAAAACCCCGATATTGAATTGGAAGAGCTTATTACCTACGTTCCCGGGCCGGATTTCCCCACGGGAGGAATCATTTACGGCAGACAGGGAATTTACGATGCCTATACCACGGGCCGGGGAAAGGTACTTCTGCGTGCCCGCCATGAAATAGAGGAAGTTGACGGACGTGAACAGATAATCATCACGGAAATCCCCTATATGGTGAACAAAACCACCATGCTGGAAAAAATTGTTGAGCTCGTAAGAAACGACAAGGTACAGGGAATATCCTTTCTCCGTGATGAATCGGACCGAAACGGTATGCGTATTGTTGTCGGCATAAAAAAAGACCATTTTCCCGATATTGTCTTAAATAAACTGTTTAAGTATACGCAGCTTCAAAATACCTTTGGGATAAATAATCTTGCCCTTGTGGAAGGCAAGCCGCAATTATTAAACCTGAAACAGATAATCTATTATTTTGTTAAGCACCGTTTTGAGGTTATCACCCGACGAACACAATTCGATCTGGACAAGGCTGAGGCCCGTGCTCATATCCTTGAAGGGCTTCTTGTGGCCGTGGACAACATCGATGAGATTGTCAAGATAATCCGCGGGTCCGATAACGACGACATAGCACAAAACTCTCTTATGGAACGTTTCTCCCTCACTGAGATTCAGTCAAAGGCTATTCTTGACATGCGTCTGCGCCGCCTGACCGGGCTGCAGCGACTGGAACTGGAAAATGAGTTTGAAGAATTGCAGAAAACCATTGCTGACCTTAAGGATATTCTTGCCACGGACAGCCGCAAATACGACATCATAAATACTGACCTGGATATCATTGCTGAACATAAGGATTATAAAACCGAACGACGCACCTCCATTGTTGATTCCATGGCGGAAGTATCCATTGAGGATATGATTGCCGATGAGGATATGATTGTCACCATGAGTCATGAGGGCTATGTAAAGCGAACACCAACCCGAACCTACCGTACTCAGGGACGCGGCGGGCGTGGTGTAAAGGGCATGGCATCAAAGGATTCTGATTTTATTGAAACCATGTTCGTGGCTTCGGCACACTCAAACCTTTTGTTCTTTACCAATTTTGGACGCTGTTATTCCATCAAGGTGTATAATATTCCCGAAGCCGGCCGCCAGTCTAAAGGCCGTCCTCTTGTAAATATTATTGATTTTCTTCCCGAGGAGAAAATTGCCGCCTGTATTCCCGTTAAGGATTTTGATGATACGTCCTTTATTGTGCAGACCACACAAAAGGGGACCTTGAACAAGCAGCCTCTTACGGCCTACGGAAAAATCCGCAGAACCGGTATTAACTCCATACGAATGGACGAAGATGATCTTCTTGTTTCCGTTTCCCTCTGTACGGATGAGAGCAATATCGTTATTGCCACCCAGCAGGGAAAAGCCATACGCATCAATGCCGGTGATGTACGTCCCCTGGGAAGAAACACCCGCGGTGTACGCGGAATTCGTCTCAGAGACGGTGATACGGTTATCGGCACCGTAACAGTGGAACGGGAAGAACAGGAAATCCTCACGGTTACTGAAAACGGTTTCGGCAAAAAAACCGCCCTCTCGGAATATCGTACCACAAACCGCGGCGGGGTTGGTATTATCAATATCAAGAAAAGCCCGCGGAACGGAAGTGTGGTAAGTGTCATGGCTCCCGAGCCGGACAGTGATGTGCTTATCATTACAAGAAAGGGAATTATTATCCGCTCGGAAGTAAATACCATCAGTACCACCGGACGTAACACCATCGGTGTCAAGCTTATTAATCTTGCCGATGATGACTCGGTTATTGATGTTACCTACTGTCAAAATGACGATGACGACGATGAACGCAGTGATACCGAATCCGGCAGTGAAGAATCGCCGAATTCCACAGCGGATGATTCCGAAGAATAAATTGTGAGCATACCCGCTCTCACGGGGCTGTGCCTTGACGCGCAGCCCATTTTTATCCCCCACACCGGCACCAGTCGTTTATACAGGGTTCTCTGATAAGAACAATCCCGTGTTTACGTATTCCGTGATACCTCTCATCGCCGGTATTCTTGATTCATCCAATGCCTGAACAGACAATTCCGGCCCCGGTGCACCTCATTATTATATTTTCTGCAGTGCAAAAAAACACGGCATTTTCATATACCTTCAGAAAGGATATACAGTTCTGAAAAAAAACATTTTTCTCCTTGCCTCCCTGTAAAAACAACCGTACAATACAAGTATTACAACGAGGAAAAAAATGAATATCTGTATTATTGATGACTCAAAGGACATAACGGATCTCTTACGGGAATACCTCCTGACATCATCCTCCATTCGATGCAGGGTCAGGACCTTTAACAATCCGCAGACCGCCATAGAGTATCTTCTGAATTCCGAGGAAACAGATGTACTTATCACCGATATGCATATGGGGAATCTTTCCGGTTTTGACGTTATAAAAGCCCTTGGGAAACCGGCAACAAAGATGGTTATTTCAGGCCATATTTCCAACAGGGAATTGCGCGCCCTGGAAAAAATGGGTATCGAGTTCTACGATAAGCCCATAAATATCAAAAAACTGATTCAGGACATCACCAAATCAGCCACGGCATAACTACTGTAACACGTCTTTCAGGTATTCTCCCGTGCTGGAGGCTGTAGAGGCAGCAACCTCCTCCGGAGTGCCGGAAGCTATAATCCTGCCCCCCGTATCACCTCCTTCGGGACCAATATCAATAATATGATCGGCACACTTTATAACATCAAGATTGTGCTCAATAATAATAACGGTATTTTTCTTATCAACCAACCGCTGTATGACTTCAAGCAGCATCCGAATATCTTCAAAGTGAAGCCCCGTGGTGGGCTCATCAAGTATATATACGGTCTTCCCCGTTGACATTTTTGTAAGCTCTGAGGCCAGTTTAACCCGCTGAGCTTCCCCACCGGAAAGAGTTGTTGCGGGCTGTCCCAGATGTATATAGCCAAGACCAACCTGCTGGAGCACATCAAGGCGCTTATGAATCAGAGGCTGGGCGGAGAAAAAACTCAGTGCCTCTTCAACGGTCATATCAAGAACATCGGCTATTGATTTTCCTTTATATTTTACCTGCAGGGTTTCACGGTTGTACCGTTTTCCATGGCAGACCTCGCACTCCACAAAGACATCGGGAAGGAAATTCATGGCAATACGAACAACCCCGTCGCCTTTACAGGCTTCACACCGACCGCCCTTAACATTAAAGCTGAACCTCCCCTTGGTAAATCCCCGCATTTTTGATTCGGGAAGGCCCGAAAAGAGCGTGCGAATATAATCAAATATTTTGGTGTAGGTTGCCGGATTTGAACGCGGAGTGCGTCCGATGGGAGACTGATCAATATCAATCACTTTATCAATATACTCGATACCGGAAATGGAATCGTACGCAAGTGGAACCTTTTTGCTGCGATAGAGCTGTTTGGAAAGGATTGGATAGAGGGTTTGATTCACCAGAGTACTTTTTCCCGAACCGGATATGCCCGTCACACAGGTCAATAGCCCCAGGGGAATGGAGGCGGTGACGTCTTTGAGATTATTCCCCCGCGCCCCACTGAGAATAAGTCTCCTCTCTGTGGCCGCACGGCGGATTTGGGGGACTGCTATGGACTTCTTGCCGGAAAGATAGGCACCGGTGAGAGAATTTTTCTCCCTCATAACCTCCCGGGGAGTACCGCAGGCAACCACTTCCCCTCCGTGAATCCCCGCTGCGGGACCAATATCTATAAGACAATCCGCACTTTCCAGGGTCTCCTGATCGTGTTCAATCACAATCACGGTATTTCCAATATCGCGCAGGGAAAAGAGAGTCTGCAGGAGCTTGCTGTTATCCCGCGGATGAAGACCGATACTGGGCTCATCAAGTATATAGGTAACCCCCGTCAGACGTGAACCAATCTGCGTGGCAAGCCGAATACGCTGAGCTTCCCCTCCTGAGAGGGTTTGGGCCATGCGATCCAGGGAAAGATATTCCAGTCCCACATTGAGAAGAAAATCAAGGCGGGAATTGATTTCGCGCAGAATCTGCTTTGCAATATACGCTTCTTTTTCCCCCAGCGTAAGGCTGTCAAAAAATTTCCTGACCTTTCCAATGGAAAAGGCGGACAATGTTCCGATGTCACATCCTCCCACAGTGACGGAAAGGCTCTCTTTATTCAGACGTTTCCCCCTGCATACGGGACAGACACGACTGCTCATATACTGTTCTATCCAGGTTCGGATAAACTCAGAATCCGTTTCTTTATACCGGCGAAGCAGATTGGGTATAAGTCCTTCAAAGGGCTGGGATTTTCGCCGAATCGTTACGGTCTCTGATCCGGATCCGTACAGAAGAATATTTTTCTGTTCTGCGTGGAGATCATTCCATTTTGTTTGCGGATCAATATCGTAGGTGCGATACACCGCCTTTAGGATACGGCGGTTCCATATAGTATGTTTTTTGGCCCCCTTCCAGGGCTCCATAGCGCCGCGGGAAAGAGTTTTATTTTCATCGGGAACCACCAAAGCAGGATCAACCTCCATGATATTTCCAAGGCCATTACACTCCGGGCAGGCGCCAAAGGGAGAATTAAAGGAGAAATTCCGCGGCTCAATGGCATCATAACTCACCGAACACTGCGGACAGGCAAGACGCTCGGAAAAAACCCGGGTCTCATTGGACGCAGGAAGAAAAACGGAAACAGAGCCGTTGCAACTGAGCTTAAGAGCAGTTTCCAGGGAATCAGTCAAACGGCGGCCGATGCCGTCCTTTAGTATGAGCCGGTCCACCACAACGTAAATACTGTGTGCCCGGGTCTTTGCAAGGGTAATATCATCTTCAAGAAGATGTTCCTCCCCATCCACGGAAACACGGATATATCCTTCTTTTTTGAGTTCTTCAAACACATCCCGGTGCTCCCCTTTTTTTCCGAGCACCACGGGAGAAAGAAGCTTGAATTTTGTCCCTTCGGGCAATTGCAGAATCTTATCGCACATTTCCTGCACGGTCTGACTTTTTACTTCCGCTCCGCATTTATAACAGTGTGGAACACCTACAGAGCTGTAAAGCAGCCGAAAATAATCGTGTATTTCCGTGATGGTTGCCACGGTGGAGCGTGGATTATGTCCCGTGGTCTTTTGTTCTATGGATATGGCAGGAGAAAGCCCCTCAATGGAACGCACATCAGGCTTTTCCCGCAGGCCGAGAAACTGACGGGCATAGGACGAAAGGGATTCAACATAGCGCCGCTGTCCCTCAGAATACAGAGTATCAAAGGCCAGGGATGATTTCCCCGATCCCGAAAGCCCGGAAATAACCGTCAGGGTTTCCCGCGGGATGGTTACATCGATATTTTTCAGATTATGTTCATTTGCACCGCGTATCTCAATATTTTTATTCACACCATTCCTCAATTTATTCATTGACAGCTTCAATCTTTATAGATAAAATACATAAAGTGATATAACAGAATTTTAAATTGTGAGCCTGCCCATGAAAAAGACTCTGACCATTATTTAATTTCCCTCATGTACTACTGCAACAAAGGATTATCTGTGAGTTATAACATATTAATTATTGATGATGAAAAAATGATCCGTTCCTTTCTGGCCAAATATTTCAAATCAAAGGGATATCGCTGTTCCCTGGCGGAAACCGGCACTGAAGGCCTTGCCTATCTGCGGAATACCTCCTATGATCTGGTCGTGCTTGACATGCATCTTGAAGACATTGCAGGAGAAAAGCTCTTTCCCAAAATACGTGCTCTTCAGGAAAATCTCCCCGTTATAATCAGCAGCGGATATCCTGAAGACGGGGTGATAGAATCAATACTTGAAGAAAAAAATACCGCCTATATGGCAAAACCCTTTCGTCTTGAGGATATTCACAATTTAATGTCCGAGCTGGTTCCTGAATAATAACACTTGGATACAGCGCACCCTGAGTATGCGAAACATCCGAGTACACCTTATACAAAAATCCATGGCAGTCACCATTGTTTATGGTATTCCGCACTGTACAGGGGGCTATCCCATAAACTGCACAACGGGGCTGCCCTCTTTGTATAATCAACGCAGAAGCACATCAAAATTCAAGGGCATAAAAAACCTATAAACGTACGTACGATTTCTCCACTTTTTTCAGACTTCATATCCCGTCATTTAAACCCAAAAAAACGGGAAGAACCCGCAGGCTCTCCCCGATACGTCAGACATTTCTATTGACTATCCCTCGTCAATGGGGTAGTACCCTTCCTTTGTATGCACCTCTTTGCCCGACAGAGGCGGATTAAAGGCACAGATAAGGCGCATCTCTTCTTCAGCACGAAGATAATGCTTTTCATGCCCGTTGAGGAGATACAGCGTACCGTCCTCAATAGGATGAATTTCACCGGTGGTAAGATCTTCGATTTCGCCCTTACCGCCAACACAGTACACCGCTTCAAGATGATGCTTATACCAAATATATGTCTCAGTACCGGCATGAATAAGCGTATCGTGAAAGGAAAAGCCCATACCGTCAACTTTCAGGGAAAGTCGGCGGCTTGTCCAGTTTCCGTTAGGCGCCTTCACTTCCCGCTCTGTTCCGAGTACACACGTATCAAGTCTTCGTACAATCATTATTTCTTCTCCTTCACAAGCTCATCAAGAGCGTTTCGCATAATCCCAAGTCCTTCCCGGAGAAGATCATCGGATATTGTCAGGGCGGGAAGAAGCTTCAGAACCTGATCGCC
>JBNJEI010000011.1:0-51855 GCA_051745755.1 Fibrobacterota bacterium | reverse complement strand
GGCCGGAAAAACTCCGGCCCCGTATATCAGTATACAATAAAGGTTACTGAAACGCTTTTTTAATGCGCGTCAGAGCTTCTTCAACCTTTTCATAATCGTTAAAGGCGGAGATACGGATAAATCCTTCACCGCATTTTCCAAAACCGGCACCGGGAGTGGTTACCACACCGGCCTTATTGAGCAGGGTATCAAAAAGCTCCCAGGAACTGCCCTCGGTTTCAATCCAGATGTAGGGGGAATTCTCTCCGCCCACACAGTTAAGACCAATCTCATTCATGGTATCACGGATCATACGGGCATTGCGCAGATAATAAGCAATAAGTTCCTGTACCTGTTTTTGTCCCTCCGCTGAATACACCGCTTCGGCACCCTTTTGAATAACATAGGAAACACCGTTGAACTTGGTATTATGTCGACGGTTCCACAGAGGATGCAGCATTTGTTTTTCCCCCGCAGCGTTAAAGGCCCGGCATTCCCTGGGCACCACGGTAAAGGCGCAGCGTGTTCCCGTAAAACCAGCGGTTTTTGAGAAGCTGCGGAACTCAATGGCCACTTCCCGTGCTCCGGGGATTTCATAAATGGACCGGGGCAGGGATTCATCCGTAATAAAAGCTTCATAGGCGGCATCAAAGAGTATCACCGCATCATTTTCACGGGCGTAGTTCACCCAGGCCGCAAGCTGATCCTTTGTGGCGGTTGCTCCCGTGGGATTATTGGGATAACACAGGTAGATTACATCCACCTTTTCTTCGGGAAGTTCAGGAACAAAGCCGTTATCCATATTTCCGTCAAGATAGACAATGCCTTCATAGCGGCCGTCCGCCATTTCACCGGTGCGTCCCGCCATAACATTGGTATCAAGATAGACAGGATAGACCGGATCGGGAATGGCGATTTTTGCATCGGCGGAAAATATCTCCTGGATATTTCCGCTGTCGCATTTTGAACCGTCGGAAATAAAGATCTCATCGGGGGAAATATCGCAGCCCTTTTTCGTATAGTCATTTTCGGCAACAGCCTCACGCAGAAAGGCATATCCCTGTTCAGGACCGTACCCGTGAAACCCGTCGCTGCTGCCCATATCATCCACGGCTTTATGCATGGCGGAAATAATGGCTTCCGGCAGGGGCCGGGTTACATCACCGATACCGAGTTTGATAATATCAGTATCGGGGTTGGCTTTTTGAAAATCCTCCACCTTCCGTGCGATATCCGCAAAAAGATAGGAGGCCTGCAGTTTGTTAAAATTTTCGTTAATACGAACCATGAAAATTCATCCTTTTTTTAGTATAGATTTGCTACAAAATAGATAATGCACAGGGATGAACAAAATACAGGGGAGAAAAAATCCCATGAAAAAAGGGGCCGTTTCTGAAAAACGGCCCCGAAATCAAACAGAATGCATCATTTAGGCTTTTTTGGGGGCGGTTTCCACATTCTTATTCACCAGTTTCTGCTGCAGAAGCTGAAACACCGTGGAGAAGAGGAAATAGAGGGTAAGCCCGGCGGGAAAATTATTAAACATGACCACCATAAATATGGGCATCATAATCATCATGGACCGCTGCTGAGGATCACTGATCGTGTCCTTGTTCTGCAAAAACATCAGAAGCGATGCCAGAATGGGCAAAAGGGACACGTGACCGCCGTAGAGAGGAATATGAAAGGGAAGATTAAAGAGCACTTCCGGCTGGGAAAGATCTGCTGCCCAGGGTGCCAGAATGGTCTGCTGTCCGCGCAGTTCGATGGCCTTTCGGGGAACAACAAAAAGGGACAGCATAATAGGCATCTGAATAAACATGGGAAGGCATCCTCCCAGTCCGGCCAGAGGGCTTACGCCTTCTTTTTTATAAAACTCCATCATCTTGGCCTGCATTACCTGCGGGTCTTTTTTGTATTTTTTCTGAATCTCACGGATTTTGGGCTGAACTTCCTTCATCTGCTTCATGGATTTCAGGCTGCTTTGCGTCAGGGGAAAGGTAAGCAGTTTCATAAGAATGGTAATACCGAGAATTCCGATACCGTAATCACTGAAGAATCCGTAGATAACGGTCATGACCCACAAAACAAAATTGCACAGGGCGGGAAAAATTGTATCAAGCCAGAGGAAGGACCAGCCGCGAAACACCATTTTGTCAAGCTCCACTCCGGCTTCCCGAAGTATATCAACCTTCATGGGCCCCATAAAAAGACGGTACTTCTGCTCATTGCCCGAAACAGTATGCCGGCCTTCCAGGGAGTAATTAATATTGTTGCCGCTTACGGGCTCATCGGGATTCACCGGATAGGATGTGCCGGCAATGGTTGCCGCAGTATTTTCAGGATAAATCAGGGCGGCGCCGAAATACTTTGCCTTGGTGCCGAACCAGCGGTAATCTCCGCTGTATTCCTCGGAAACCCTGCTTTTGTGAGTTTCCACATGTATTTTGCCCGATGCATCATACATATTGTATTCCCGGGGTACCAGACGGGTTCCCAAATTTTTGGGATCCTCAGTCTCATTCATGCCCGACTGAAAGAAAAACGAAAGCTCTGATCCCTGCAGACGGTTTGATTCAATACTGACATCTATGTAGTAGGAATCAGGTGAAAGCTCATATGTTTTGGTTATTGTATCCTCACCCGCATGGGCAGTAAAAACAGCTTTCATATCACTGCTTTGGTCAGCATCATAGGCAAAATACCGTGAGCCAAGAGATGTTGTGTCAATAGCGATCTGTCCGATGCCCTCCTTCAGGGTATCCAGAAGTCGCACCACTCCGGAATCGGGCATGGCGTCCCGATAGGTGTATTCCAAAAGCCGGGCCTGGGTAATGACCGCACCGGTCTCACTGATATCAAGGGACAGCCGGCTGTTTTCCAGAAGAATGGTTTGGGGATCGGGCCGTGCATCCTCTTCCTTTTCCGCCTCTGTGTCCGGGGATTCTTCATCCTGGGGAGCAAAGTCACCATCGTCAGGTGTCTCAGACACATCATCCTTCGATGAAGCATCGGATATCTGCGGCTGCACCGATTCTTCCTCCTGACGGAGTGACTGATCCGGTACATCCCGGCTGATCGTTTCATTCCCCTCTGTTTCGGAGGGATGCTGATAGCCCATCATATTGTACCAGAAAGGCGAGTTTAAAACGGCCATAATACCGATGACCAGGGCAATGCCTGCGATTGTTTTTCTATTCATTTTCCACCTCATGTATTTGTAGTACCGGATCGTATCCGCTTCCCCCGCGGGGATGACAACGCAGCACTCGTGTAACTATTTTTTTCAGCGCCCGGTGCAGGGGTAATTCTATAAGCGCATCCCGGGCATATTCACTACAGGTCGGACGAAACCGGCAGGTACCGCTTCCCATCAAAAACAGGGATTTTATTCCATGAATAAAAAAATACAGGCCCCAGGCCGGTATTTTCTTACATTTTCGGATGCCAGATTGCGGTATATTCACCTGAAACCTTTCCATAGGAATGATTTTTTCCCGGACGGGGACGGATAAGTATATCACAGGGACCGGCATGGGAGGGGGTACAATTTTTATACACCTCCCGATATATCCGCTTAATACGCACCCGATCCACCGCCGGACCGTTTTTACGGGAAACAAGCACGGCAAAACGATTGTGATTCTCCGTGCTTTCTGCATATATGAGGGTAAAGCTGTCCGTATAGCGACGTTTCCCCCGGGACAGGACCCGTTGAATATCCCCTTTATTTTTGAGAATACACTTTTTACTGAGTGAATTCACGCACACTACGAAACGGAAAGCCGCTTACGCCCCTTTGTCCGTCTTCTCTTTAATACGTTGCGGCCGTTTTTAGTGGCCATTCGTGAACGGAAGCCGTGCTTATTTACTTTTTTTCTGTTTGACGGCTGAAAAGTTCGTTTCATTTTCTGCTCCTACACTTTTTATATAGAGTTACAATTTGCCTAAAAATGATTATTTCCGCGAACCTTTGTCAATCATCTTTCAAATAATACATATTTTACTACATGAACTTTATTTGAATAAACCAAGGTGACACTTTATTCAGGGAAATATCAGGTGGACAAAAATACACTGTGGAAGAATATAATTGCAAGTATAAAGGAAGATTTATCCATACGGGAGGTCAGCTTTGATAACTGGCTGAAACCTCTGCACCCCCTGCATTTTTCCCGGGGTGTACTTTTGCTGAAAACAGACAATCCCTTCGGGCTTGAACTGCTCAACTCCCGGTATGCAAAAAAAATCCTCCGGCACGGGCAAAACATAACTCCGGATCTCAGGGATGTAAAATTTACCCTGGAGGAAAATGCAGCCCTCCCCTCCACTGCTCCCGAAGAACCGGAAGAATCTGCGCCGGGCGGTGAGGCTCCGCAAAAAAAAGTAAAGAAGCAAGACAGGAACGCCAAACGGGTGGGAATATTCGAACATCCCATCAACAAAAAGTTCACCTTTGACTCCTTTCTTGAATCGGAGGAAACGGCTCTTGCCTTTCGGTCTTTTTCAATGGTGGCCCAAACCCCCGGGGTACGGCGCTTCAATCCGCTCTTTGTTTATGGAAACCACGGATGCGGCAAAACCCATCTGCTCCATGCAGCTGCCAATGCCGTCCTCAGCACCAATCCGGACTTTCGTATTGTTATTACCGGAGCGGATGATTTTTATCATCATTTCTACACGTCCCTGCACAATAAGAGTATGGATAATTTTAATTCGACCTATGAAAAATGTGATATGCTGATCATTGACGATGTTCAGAACTTCTCAGGCAAGGAAGCCTGTCAGATAGAACTTTTTAAAATATTCAATATTCTGCATCAGAAAAATAAGCAGATGATATTCTCATCCCCCACATCCCCCTTTGAACTCAAAGGAATCGACGAACGCCTTATGACCCGCTTTCAATGGGGACTATCCCTGGGTGTAGACTCTCCCCGCCTGGAAACACGGGCGGCCATGCTGTATCGCATGCTTCAGAACGAAGGGGTTAAAATCCGTCACGATGCCCTTGATTTTATTGCCGAAAAGGGTCCGAAAAATATCGGGGAACTGGAAGGAATTATCGTCCGGCTCACTGCCCATTATTCACTGCACGGAGATGAAATAACTCTGGATGATGCATCGCGCCTCCTGTATCATTCAAACAAAGCCCGCCCCAGGATCACCGTGGCCAATATCATACACGCCCTGGTGACTGAATGCGGTGTCTCCCACAAATTACTCCTTGGCAAAAGCCGCAGTCAGGAAATCGCCCGGGCCCGCCAGCTGGGAATGTATCTCTGCAAAAAGAATACCGACCTCTCTCTCAAAGCCATCGGCCTTGAATTCGGTGGACGGGATCACAGCACGGTGGTACATGCCGTAAAAACAATAGACAAAAAATCATCCTCCGATGCCGGGCTGGTATCGCTTATAGACACAATAATAAAACGGGCTCAGCAGCTGTAAGACCTTATTCCATGCGCTTCATTTCCGTGCTGCTGTTGCTGTAGACCATGGTGTTGGGTGGTACTGAGGAGGTCACCCAGGAATTGCCGCCGATAACACAATTTTTTCCGATAACCGTCCCGCCGCCGAGAATTACGGCATTGGCATAGATTATCACATTATCCTCAACATCGGGATGACGCTTTACTCCGCGCTTCGGGCTTCCTTCTTTGTCGAAAGGAGAGGTTGCACCCAGGGTTACCCCCTGATAGAGCTTTACATTTGTTCCTATGGTGCAGGTCTCACCGATTACCACCCCCGTCCCGTGATCTATAAAGAATCCTTCTCCGATGGTTGCACCGGGATGAATATCAATACCGGTGTTATTATGGGCACGCTCACTCATAATACGGGGAATAATGGGCACATCCAGTATGTAGAGCTCATGGGCCAGCCGATGGGTGGCTATGGCTTCAATACAGGGATAACTCAGGAGTATTTCGTCCTTGGAGTGCGCTGCGGGATCTCCGTCATAGGCAGCATCAATATCGGTGATAAGCAGCTGTTTGATCTGGGGCAGACGGGAAATGAACCTGCGACAGAGATCTGAGGCACGGCGGCTGCAGTCACAGCCTGTACAATCCGCAAGATGACAGTGATATCGCAAAATATCCCTGATGCTGTGCAGCAGCGCATGGGAAACCTCACGAAGGGTGCCGGTCAGGAAAAACAGTAAATCCCCCTCCTCAAGATTTTCCCGGCTCCACACGCCGGGAAAAAGGGAGGACAAAAGACCGTTATGAATCCGGTAGATCTCTTTTCTGCCGGCAATATTCAGCCCCTCGTGGACTTCGATATGCTGTCCGCGACAGATTTCAGTCAGCAGTGAGCTGGATATACCGCCCACATCCTGCTCTATCCAGTCACAAAATCCTGAATCACCGGCAGGAGTGTTGTTTTTATTCATGCAGTATAACCCATATCAGCCCTGAGAAACACCGAGTACTTCAAGATAGTGTTTTTTGGGCTGTACACCGATGAGCTTTTCCGCTATTTCACCATCGCGAAACACAACCACCGTGGGAATACTTGATATACCAAGCTTACCCGCCGTCTGGGGATTTTCATCAATATTGATTTTGTATATTTTTGCATCATCCCCAGCTTCAGCGGCAACCTCTTCAATAACAGGACCCAGCATTTTGCAGGGGCCGCACCAGGGAGCCCAGAAGTCCACCAGGACCGGACCCTGAACCTGTTCAACCAATTCTTCAAACTGATTATCTTTAATTTCTTTCACCATAGCATCCTCGCAATCATTTTGTTTACATGTTTAAAAAAAATCAATCCTATTCTATTCCGATAAGAGCATCTCCCTTGGCAACGGTATCTCCGTCGGCACAGAAAAACGCCGTCACTTCACCGCTCTTATGAGCTGCAATTTCATTAAAAAGCTTCATTGCCTCAACAATACAAACCACATCCCCCTTTTCAACCTTCTGCCCAATGGTAACAAAGGGCGCCTTTTCGGGGCCGGGAGTGCTGTAAAATGTTCCGCCCAGGGGAGATGTAACCGGATCATCACAGGAGGCCGGATCAGCTGCTGAGGTACTCTCAGCGGGGGGATCATCATGCTTCTGCTCCTTTGGGGCCGATGCTTCCTGCGCGGAAGCGGCGGGAGCCGGTGCTGCCGACCGCGGCGATGCCGTGGCACCGTTGGCGCGAATGGCTATATTGAAATCTCCCTTGGAGATCACAAGCTCATCCAGATTCAGGGCAGCACTTTTACTGACAATATGTCCAATACCTTCATAATCATTTTGGTGCACCTGCTGTGCAGGGGATATCCCTGCGGCGGGAGCAGGAGAAGGTGCTGAAGCGCTTTTTATTTCACGTATTTTTGTATCTGCCGCCGCCGATGCTTCACACATCTCTGTATCAGCAGGAGTTGCCGGCCGCTCATTGGGGCTGAGATTGCGCCACTTAAAATACTCAAGAGCCACTTCGGGAAACAGGGTGTAGGTGAGAATATCCTCATCCTCCTGTACATATTCGGAATTAAGCTCATCTGTTATTTTGGGAAGCATGGGCTCAAGCACATCCGCCGGGCGGTGATCGATGGGGCTTTCATCCCCGAGGATTTGTCTGACAAAGGAATCTTCAATTTTTTGCGGGGAACGACCGTATTTGCCCCGTACATATTCCTTCACTTCATTGGGAACAAGCTTGTACCGTTCTCCTGCGATAACATTCATCACCGCCTGGGTACCCACTATCTGGCTGGTGGGTGTTACCAGAGGAGGATAGCCCAGATCCTTTCGCACGCGGCTTACTTCATCAAGGGCTTCATCAAGCTTATCCAGGGCACCCTGCTTTTCAAGCTGAGAACGGAAATTTGAAATCATGCCGCCGGGAATCTGATGGATCAGAATATTGGGATCGATAATTGAGGGAACCCGCGTACTTTTGGGAACCCGTTTATCCTTGAGTTTCTCAAAATATTTTGCAACATCCGTCAGGGCTTCGATATCAAGGCCGGTTGAGTAATTTGTTTCATCAAAGATTGCAACCAGGGTTTCCACCGGGGGCTGGGCCGTAAATCCCGCCATACTTGATATGGCGCAGTCAATGGCACCCGCTCCGGCACGAACCCCTTCCACATAGGCCGGTGTTGCCATTCCGCTGGTGGCATGGGAATGGATCTGAACCGGAACATCGATCTCCTTAATTAAAGCTGAAACCAGCCGCTCCGCCCGAAGGGGTGATAATATCCCCGCCATGTCCTTAATACATATGGAGTCAACCCCAAGCTGCACCTGCTCCTTTGCCACTTTCACATAGAGTTCTTCCGTATGCACCGGAGAGATTGTGTATGCCAGTGTGCCCTGGGCGTGGGCACCATGTTTTTTTACGGCGGTGATTGCCGCTTCAAGATTTCTCGTATCATTGAGGGCGTCAAAACACCGAAAAATGTCAATGCCGTTTTTTACAGCAAGATTCACGAATTTATCAACCACATCATCTGAATAGTTTTTGTATCCCACAAGGTTCTGACCCCGAAGCAGCATCTGCAGAGGAGTTTTTTTGGCCCGTTTCTTAATCTCCCTCAAACGATCCCAGGGGTTTTCGCGCAGGAAACGGAGACATACATCGAAGGTGGCTCCGCCCCACATTTCCAGAGAGTAATATCCCACGTTATCTATGGCATCAATAATAGCCAGCATATCCTCCGTACGCATTCGCGTGGCCCACAAAGACTGATGGGCGTCCCGAAGCGTTGTATCTGTAATACGAAGAGGTATTTTATGCAGGGCATCTTCCTGTTTTTTACTTAAGCTTTTCATAACAGCATCCTTTATTCCTTAAAAAAACCTATCTTAGAAAAACGTTTAAAACGCTGATCTTTAAGAGCATCACCGTCCATATCGTCAAATTTTCCCAATTCAGAGATCAGTGCCGTCCGAACATTCTCCATGGTTGATGCCGGATCTGTATGGGCTCCCATGATGGGTTCTGCAATAATATCATCAACCACTTCAAGACGCAAAAGATCCTCCGCTGTAAGGTTCAGTGCTTCAGCAGCAACATCGGCAAAGGCGCCGTCACGCCATAAAATACCCGCACATCCTTCGGGGGAAATTACGGAATATGTGGCCCGGGAAAGCATGAGCACACGATTCCCCACACCAATTCCAAGGGCTCCGCCGCTTCCTCCCTCGCCGGTAACAACACAGATAACAGGAACCGTGAGCTCCATCATTTCCACCAGGTTCCGGGCAATTGCCTCGGCCTGTCCCCGCTCCTCAGCCTCAACTCCGGGGTAGGCCCCGGCCGTATCAATCAGGGTGATAACAGGAATGTTAAACCGCTGGGCAAGCTTCATCAATCGAATGGCCTTACGATACCCGTCCGGATAGGGACTGCCGAAGTTACGCTCCACATTTTCCTCGACAGTCCGGCCCTTATTATGCCCGATCAGCATAACCGGAGTACCGTCAAGACGGGCAAACCCCCCGGCTATAGCCTGGTCATCGGAAAAGGACCGATCACCCTGCAGCTCCATAAAGTCGGTAAATATGGTGGCCGCATATTCGTGAAAATTGGGCCGGTTGGGATTACGGGACAACTGCACAATATCCCAGGGGGATAATGATTGTGCACAGGCTTCCTCCTCACGCTGCAATTCCGTGCGGAGATCTTCTGCCTGTTTCACAAAAACACCGCCGTGCTTACGGGCAAGTTCTTCCATCTCCTCCAAAGCATGTGCAATATCCGCAAGGGAGGAGGACCGGTTCTTTTTTTCTGTATCCATAGGCTGTTCCTGTATTATCTGTTGTAAAAGGATAAAATACCGCTCAGGGTATTCTTCATATCTCTGCGGTGTACAATCCTGTCGATAAAACCGTGTTCACGGTAGTATTCCGAGGTCTGAAAATCTTCGGGAAGCTTTTGCTTCAGAGTTTCCTTTATGACACGTTTACCCGCAAATCCAATAAGAGCTCCGGGCTCAGCAATATTTATGTCTCCCACCATGGCAAACGAAGCGGATACACCGCCCGTGGTGGGATCAGTTAATACGGATATATAGGGTATGTTTCGTTCATTAAGGCGGGAAATTGCTCCGCAGGTTTTGGCCATCTGCATCAGGGAAAGTATACCCTCATGCATCCGGGCCCCTCCCGATGCGGAGAACAGTATCAGGGGGTGTCTGTGCTCTTCCGCCAGGCGCGCTGCACGCAGTATCTTCTCCCCCGTTCCCGAGCCCAGGCTTCCGCCTAAAAAGCGAAAATCCATGATCCCCGCCACCACGGGCTGGGAATTAATGGTGCCCGTCCCCGTCACAATTGATTCATTCAAACCGGATTTCTTTCGTGCCCCGGCAGCTTTATCCGCATAGCTTCCTTTCTTGTCATGAAAGGAAAGGGGGTCACCGGGAGTTATGGATGCCTCCGTTTCATTGAAGCTCTCCGCATCAAATATGAGTTCAATCCGCTGGGCTGAGGTTATTTTTCCGTGATAACCGCATTTGGGGCACACATTGAAGTCGCGTTCCCATTCTTCCTTAAGTATATGTTTATTGCAGGAAGGACACTCCATCCAGATACTGTCCTCCACTGCACGTCCCTTTTTCAGACCTTCAAACCATCCCATAATATCCTGCCTTACCGGTAGTGGTATCAGAAAACTCTTTCTATAAAGATAATTCTTTTTTCACTGAATAACAAAACTACTGCGTAATTTTTGCGATTTCCCTTTCGATTTTGTCATATTCCCTGCTCAATATATGCATATACACATCGAGGTTTTCATCTTCTTTCTCCTTACCGCACATCTCAAGTTTATAGGCGCTGTTTCCCAGACGTTCGGCGCCGACATTCCGGGCAGCCCCTTTTATGGAATGGGCATAATCATCAATATTCCGATAATCACGTTCTGCGGTATATTTTTTCAGCTTTTCAATCAGCTGCGGTATGGAATTGCGAAATTCATTAAGTATTTCCTTAAGAATTTCATAATCCCCCATAAGATTATCCAGTATATCGTCAACATTCAGAACGGCTCCCTCCGGTTCATGGGGGGAGGCACTGCCCCGAGGTTCGGGCACTGTGGAAAGGGTGGTCTCCAAAGCAGTATACAATTGGCCCTGGACAGTTTTAAGTTTCTGCACAAAATGCTTCAGGCGCGGCAGGTCTTTTGCTCTTGCAGCATCCTCAACGGCCCTGTTCACCTGAGCAAACCGCTGCGCACCGATATTTGCACCTGCACCGAAAAGGAAATGACTCTGGCGGATAACCTCCTCAAAATCATTGTCTGAGACAGCCTGTTCTATCTTCCGGCATGTGGAAGGAACCACCTCCAGAAACCCGGTAAGAAGCTCCCGAAGTGTTTCCGAATCACCCTGCAGTTTTTCCCGGATATACTTCTCATCAAAGAGGGCATATCCGGAAAAGTCGGGGTATTCACTGCTGTCCCTGGCACTGAACCATTTAAATATATTCATAATATCTCCGTAATTAACCGGTTTTATCAGATATTTATCTGCTCCGACGGCAAAAGCCTGTTTCTGCATTACCATATCTTCCCGTCCCGTTACTGCAATAACAGCAGCGGTTTTATTGATCTCATATTCACGGCTGCGCCGGATTTTCTTCAAAATATCAACCCCGGAAATATCGGGAAGCACAACATCAAGAAAGATCATATCATAGGGAATATTCTTTAGTTTCTCCGCTGCCTGATCCCCCCGGGAGGCTTTGTCGATACGGCATGCATCACGGCATTTTTTCTCAAGCAGATGCACCATAATCTTTTGATTCACCTGGTTATCCTCCACAATCAGAATTTTAACATTGTGTTTTTCCAGGATATCCCCGTGGCTGAGGGGAAGGGAATCATCTTGCCTCTGCATGGGGGAGCAACAGACCCGAAAAAAGGATTCATAGGACATAAAACTTCTCCAGTACAGCGGTTCAATCCCCGGAGGCAGCACTTCCTCTTCACCGCAGCATTCCGCAAGCAATATAACGGTACCGCAGGCAGGCGCTGAAGAATCAAGATAGTTTGACAGCCGTAACGAAGCATCTCTGCTCCTGCCGTTAACAAAGACCACACAATGGTGCCGTCCCCGGCCATCAGTGGGAGTACCCGTATCAGCACCCTCAGAAAAGGTCATCCCCGCAGCACTGCAATACCGTCGCAACTGCCGGGCAAAAACGTCTTCTTCTCCGATATATACTGCCTCAGCAGACCGGAGATGTTCTTCCTTTCTTCTGCAGTCCACCATTACAAGGGGGATGGTCAGGGTGGCAACGGCGGTACTGCCCCGGCCTGAATATGTCAGCTCACCTCCCATAAGATGCACCAGTTTTCTGCTCAGAGCAAGCTCCAGCCCGGTATTGTTGAACCCCTGTTCTCCGGTGCTGTTGGCAGCCGATGCAGCAAGTGCCTTTGCAGGGTCAGTAATCACGTCACGGAAACGCTCTGTCTGAACAGAAAGTGACAGGGTCATGTGCTTCTGATTTTCCCCCTCAGCCTCCCCGAGAATACGAACAATACCATCACCGGTTGATTTGATGGCATTCTCAATGAGGTTCATCAGCACCTGCTTCAGGCGAAATCCATCACACAGGAAGGTATATGCATGCAGGGATGCGTCATCGGCAATAACCGCTGCATCCTTAAGGCAGGAGCGGCGGGTAACCGTATGAAGTGCATCATGGATAATGGTGCACATATTCCAGGGGCGCCTGTCCAGTGAGATCTCCCGGGCCTCTATCTTCGAAAAATCCAGAACAGTATTAATAACGGAGAGAAGATGGTGGGAGCTTTTATAAATAATGGTGGCAAACTGGCGTTGATCAGCGGTAAGCCGGCTGTCAAGGAGAAGCTCCGACATACCGATAACACCGTTGAGCGGTGTGCGCAGTTCATGACTCATATTCGCAACAAAACTGCTCTTCATCCGTCCGAAGTCAGTCACGCAGGAACGGCTTACAGCTGTAGTATTTCCACCTGCAGGGCCCGGCGCATCGGGCTGGGAATTAAAAACTATTTCGTCCACTTCAGGGGGGAACGCCGGGGAATACTCAAGGGTAAAATATTCATCAAAGGCTCGATTGGAATACACTATCCGGCCGGTTTTCAACACTGCACTGAGAAGAATCGAGTCAGACTCGGCACAGGATATCAGATAACCATATTTGTGTTTTTTTTCGTAGTCAGCAACGGCAAAAAAAATAAGGAGCACAATAAATCCCGCAAAAAAAACAAGCTCCGCAGTAAAAAAACTGAAGACCGGGAAAAACAGCAGGCCTGCATATACTGCCAGAATAAGACCAAGGTGATATCTGTATCGGGCTGCCCTGTTCAACCCCTGCCATACGGCCCGACATACCCTGCGGCACTCCCTTTTGCGCATTCTCAACAGCTCCTTTTGTACAGAGAGAGTAATTGCCTCAGTTTTTTTTCGGGATCAGAGCTTCTGCATAAGGGTCCTGAGAGTGCGTAATTACGGATTCCCGCTGCAAAAAGTTCCGGGAGGCGTTGTGCCGTAATTCCTCCGATGGCAACCAAAGGGACTGAAGCCCGGTCACGTACATTGCCAAGGGCCTCAGGACCGCAAAGGGGATCAGGGTTTTCCTTCGTCTGCGTTGCCCAAACCGGTCCGTAGCCGATATAATCCACGGGAAGATGGGCCGCTTCCTCCACCTGCGCAGGTGTATGGGTTGAAAGACCGCACACCATGGAATCCCCCACAATACGGCGCACCGTACGGGGTGACTCATCATCCTGACCGACATGAATACCATCGGCATCACAGTCGCGGGCAATATGGGGCATATCATTTATGATAAGAGCGGTGGAAGTGTCTTCGGTGATTCTGCGCATGGTTTCAGCAATTTTGAGGACCGCAAAGTCTTCGCCGTCCTTATGGCGAAGCTGCACAAAGGAAACTTCATAATCCCGCAAAAGCTTTGTAAGGTATTCATAGCCCCGCACGGGGTGTGTCAATACTGCATAAAGTCCAAAGTCAGTACGTATGGCAGTCATAAACCCTGCAAAGATAAACCCATTCTGATCATAAAATATACTCCCGAAATTCTCTGTGAGAATAATTTTACATATTTACCGGTCTGAAAATATATCTTAGTGGTAAATTCTTTTCGGGATGACACAATGGAAAAAAAAAGCTATATCCTTCGCGCTGAAGCCCATTTATACGTAGCTGTTGCCAAGGCTGACGGCATGGTTACCAAAAAAGAATATGCCGCAACGCCCTATTATGCAATGAAAAGCCAGAAGTTTTTTGATATGATGGAAATGAATCAGGCCATTGCCGAAAAAATCGGCAAAGAAATCCGTGACATCCTTAATAATCCCGCCTATGCTGAATGGGACAGTGTTGATCACCTGGACGAAGCCATACGCCACAATCAACACGCCCGGGATACGGGGGTGTGGCAGTCACGGGTCATTTTTGAAAAAAACGAGAAGGGGTTTCTCAACACTGCCAAAATTGATGGTTACAATATAAAGGAATCGCGTTTTATAAAAATTATGGAAGAAAAACTCCGCCACAGTCTGGAGAGTTGATTTTTTTCTCAAAATTCTGCACCGTGAAGCGTAGAATTGTATTTTCCAAAAGAAATTGATACTTACAAACAGTAAAATCAGGAAACACCATGTTTAACCAGTCTAACCGCTTGGAAAAAGTGCAGTATGCCATACGGGGCCCCGTTTTGGATGCGGCATACAAATTGGAATCCCGGGGTGAAGATATTCTCAAACTCAACATCGGCAATCCCGGTGCCTTCGGTTTTAACGTTGACTCCTCCCTTCTGCGTGCAATGCAGGACAATATCCTCGGCACAACCGGGGCCCAGTCATACTCCCACTCACAGGGCATAGAAAGTGTGCGGGAAAGCATTGCGACCTATCACAGGTCACGCGGGGTGGAAAACATCAGCACAGAGGATATTTTCATCGGAAACGGGGCAAGTGAATTGATCAGCATGAGCATGCAGGCCCTCCTCAACAAGGGTGATGAAATACTGGTTCCCGCACCGGATTACCCGCTCTGGACCGCATCGGTAAACCTGGCAGACGGTGTCCCGGTTCATTATCTCTGTGATGAAGAGGATGAATGGAATCCCGATATTGCGGATATGGAAAAAAAGATCACCGAAAACACCCGGGGAATTGTGGTGATAAACCCCAATAATCCCACGGGCGGTGTGTACCGCAAGGATATCCTGGAACAGATTGTGTTCCTTGCAAAAAAACACAACCTCATGCTCTTTGCCGATGAAATCTATGACCGCATCCTCTTTGACGGTGCAATACACTACCCTCTTGCCTGTCTCAGCAAAGATCATCCCTGCTTAACCTTCAACGGCATCTCCAAAACCCATCTGGCCTGCGGATTTCGCGGAGGATGGCTTGTACTCAGCGGAGAAAAGGAGGCCCTGCGGGAATATAAGAACGGCATGAACACCCTTGCCTCCATGCGTCTGTGTTCAAATGTTGCCGCCCAGTATGCCTGTAAAGCCGCCCTGGAAGATGACGTGCAGATGAAGAATTTTGTCCACCCCGAGGGACGCCTCCACCGGCAGCACAGCCGTGCCTGGGAAGCCCTGAATGCCATAGAAGGGATCAGCTGCGTAAAAGCTGAGGGGGCGCTCTATCTCTTCCCGAAGATTGAAACAGAACGGTTTAACATACATGACGATGAGCAGTTTGTCCTGGATTTTCTTATGGAGAAGAAGGTGCTTGTGGTAAACGGTACGGGGTTTAACTGGCCGCACCCGGATCACTTCCGCATAGTCATTCTCCCCGAGGAGGAACGTCTGCTCAACGCCATTGAGCGCCTGGGGGATTTTCTCAAAACCTACAAACAGAAATAATACAGGCTGGCAGATCCATGAAACTCCGCACCACCTTTTTTGACTCCGCCGTAAAACTCATAGAGCCCGCAGTCTTCAGTGACGCGCGGGGTTCCTTCTTTGAGTCCTTTCGCCAGAGGACCCTGGCCGCCTTCGGCATTGCTGAGTCATGGGTACAGGATAATGTATCCTTTTCTGCACAGATGGGAGTTATCCGCGGTATTCACCTCCAGCTGCCGCCGTCAACCCAGTCAAAACTCATCTATGCTGCGGCGGGGGAAATTCTTGACGTATTTGTCGATCTGCGAAAAAATTCTCCCACCTACGGCTCATGGAACAGCACTATTCTTTCCGGTACAAATCATCATATACTCTATATCCCCAAAGGATTTGGCCACGGCTTTGCCGTATTACAGGACGAAACCACGGTGATTTACAAATGTTCCGACTATTATGCCCCCGAATCAGAAATCACCCTGGATGTGTACGACCCGGACCTGTCCATACACTGGCCTTCCTTTCCCTCAACGGTTATCTCCCAAAAGGACATGCAGGGACAGCCTTTTTCCGCCTTCAAAAGCCCCTTTTGATCATCCCGGCCGGCCTTCATGCACAGAATTATAACAAACCGTACAATGTATGACACCCTCTTTCGCGATAGTATAGTCAAAACCTCACACTTTCTCTGGATAGCCACGGCGGATATTAAAAATCTCCATATTATTGAGAACGGGAGAAGCCGCCCCTTCCTGTCTCTTCTGAACGATTTTGCTCACAGAAAAATTGAGATGCGCCTTATCCACGCAAAGGAACCGGGCCCTTCCTTTCAAAAAAGTTTTGATGCCTATCCCGCCCTTATATCGGCCCTGGAAATGATGCACTGCCCACGCTGTCATCTGAAAACTCTGGTTATTGACGGGAAATGGATATATTTTGGTAGTGCAAATCTCACAGGAGCAGGTATGGGAGCAAAGGGACAGGATACACGTAATTTTGAAATCGGTTTCATCAGTAATGAGCCGCGTCACACAGAGCCGGTAATGGAGCAGTTTGATCAGCTGTGGACCGGGGTTCACTGCCGAAGCTGCAAACGCAAAACGTACTGCACACAATACGAAGAGATGATGCCATGATAAGAAAAATTATCGGAGGTGCAAACACAGGAACAGAACGGGCGGCCATGGAGGCGGCACTGGATTGTGATATATCCTGCGGAGGAGCCCTTCTTACCTCCAATGAGGACAGCCGGTTGACTGACCTGTTTTTTCTCACTCCCATTTCGGGGGATTATGCAGAAAAAATTGCCAAAAATACTGAGCTCTCTGAAGGCACCATGCTTTTTTATGACCGCACAATGACAGAATACACTCAGGCAGTGCAAACCTATTGTCAAAAAAACAGAATTCCCTGTACAGGGGTTGATTATTCCCAGGTGAACACGCGGTATGCCGTAAATGAAGTACGTGATTTTGTGTTGCGGAACAAAATATCCATCCTCCATGTAACAGGCCCTTCAGCAGAAGATTCCCCCCGGGCCTATCCCTTTGTATACAATGTTATTTCCGAAGTCATTGATCACAATCTTATCGACTCCCTCCACGGAGGCAGAATCTCCCCCTTTTAAAAGACTCCTCACTTCTGTCCTGTCCTAATGTAAATTATAGGAAAGCCTTAAACATACCGTATATATGATGATAAAACAGATTGACAGCCTTGCAGAAGACACGGGAAGAATGTTTGTTTCCGGAATAACCCACATGGGCGGCATGCTTCGTTTTTTCTGGAACGCCGCCACAACTCAGCCTAAATACAGTTTTGTCATATCCCAGATGGTTCATATGGGCATAAACTCCATGTTTATTGTTATCCTGGCATCCATATTTACGGGGTTTATCTCCACCTGGCAGGTGCAATATCTTGCGGGCGACTTCGGCGGTATAAATTTTCTCGGAATGCTGGTCTTAAAGGCGGTTCTCACGGAATTGGGCCCCACCCTCATCGGTCTTGTACTGGCGGGTAGAATCGGCGCAAAGGTAGCAGCCGAAGTGGGAACCATGCGTATAACTGAACAAATTGACGCCATGATCTGCCTGTCTCTCAACCCTGTACGCTATGTGGTTACTCCCCGAATTATTGCCGGGATTATTATGACCCCCATTCTTTTTATTTACGGCTCCCTTGCAGCGATATTCAGTTCTCAGATCCTTGCTACTCTGGCCCTTGAGCTGCCTGCGGGAGTGTTTTACAACTCAATGAAACCCATGTTTGAAATGGGAGACCTCTATATGGGATTGGTAAAAAGTGCAGTATTCGGTACCATTACCGTGGTGACCGGCGCCTATTTCGGGTATTTTACCACAGGAGGAGCTGTGGGTGTGGGCCGATCCACACGCAATGCAGTGGTTTCTGCTGCAATACTGATCCTCTTTGCAAATGTTATTGTAAGTCAGGTTTTTTCCCTCTTCAACTGATATGAAATACCCAATCAGCATTGAATACCAGCTCCGCAATCTCTCAGTCCTCACTGCAGTTCTGGCGGCAGCGTTTTGGGCACACCTATCACGCGGGGGATATTATCATTCCACCCCGGCCGGTTTATGTATGGTGTGCATAGGCTCTCTTGTACTGGCGGGATTTCTGCACTGGGTTACACAGGAAAAAAATGCCCCGGAGATATTTTATGATTCCGCAGGAGGACTGTGTATCCGAAAGGGAAACAGAACATTCCCTCTTTCACCCAAGAGTGCAGCTTTGCATATCCGCTATATCCTATTTTTTATTCCCCGTATCGAAATAGCCACAGAAAACCACCGCTTCTTTTTTTCCCACAGACACAAAAACAGTGAGATTGCTGCGGCAATTCTCAAAGAAAACGCCGCGGAAAAGTATGCCGATTACCTGCGTGCCCAGAAATCCCTTGACGGCCTTTTGGCTCTCAAGGGGCGTCGTGGAGTGCACATGCTCCTCATATGCCTGGTTTTTACCACCGTACCGGCGCTGCTGCTTTGGCAGGTTCCCTTCCCTCTGCGAACATTCTGGTTTCTTGTAAGCCTGCTCTATACGGGCGCCTATCTTCTGACCCAGTGTTTTATCAGCAGAAATCTCCCGCAATGGTATATTACCCGCCATCGGGGACTCACTTTTTTTCTGTTTCTGCTTTTCTGTAATATGTATTTCTTTCACTATTTGGTATTCATACATACCATACTCAACGTATGAGGCATAAATGTCTGATCCTGTTCTGGATACTATCCGCCGATACCTGAGAAAAAACGGCAGTGTCAGTGAAAAGACCATTGCCGAGGACTTTCTGAAAATTCCCGGTTCACCTGCGGCATCACAAATCATACGCCGCATCCTGTCCCGGGACACGTCTTTCTACTGCTCAGAGGGAATGTGGAAACAGGATCAGTCTGCTGCCGGTCCCCCTAAAACACTGGGGGGAGAAAAATTCTTTACGGCATATATGCCCACCACCCCGGCTGATACAGAGCAGGAAATGTTTGTCTACGAAATATGCCATGGCGAAATACGCAGTATCGGCAATTACGACTCCGCCCCCACTGAATCATCGTCTTTTTCAGATGCCCTGTGGTTTGTACTCGATGCGATAGAAAACCACACGGTCTTTTTCTTTTCCCCCGAACAGGAAGAACGCTTCAGAGACCTTCTTCAGCGTGAAGGACTTCCTCTGCCGAGCGGTACCGCCCAGATATCCTTTCTGTTTACCCTCACCGGGCTTATTCCGCCGCCGCTGAGGGAAACGCCACGGCAACTCGCAGCCCCGTTTATTCAACCGCCGGATTCAAAAAAAGATCCCGGCCATACCCTTGCCGCTCTCCTGCATTTTTGTATCCGGCGTCTTGAAAAAGAAGGCTGCGAAACCATGGAGGAGTTTGAGGAGGAGCTATGGAAAAAAGTATATTCTTCCGAAAAAGCCCCTCATACCGCTCCATTCAGACAATCCATCCCCGCAGAAAAAAACACCCCCGGCATTATCTGCCTGCGTGATGCGGATACACATATTCTGCACATAGAAAGCACGGCGCGAATACAGCGCAGCATGCAGTATTATCTGCGTCCCCTTTCAGCTCTGCCCCGCAGCTCAGCAGAAATCATAGGGCGCTGCACAGATTACACAGCATACTATTACGAAACAGAGATTGAAGCCCGTATAATCGCTATTCGCCTGCGCTGTAAACATCTACCCCGTGAAATGAATGACACTATTCAGCAGCCCCGGGATGGTTTGTATACAAAAAAGTGCATAGTCATTCTCTCTCAGCCCTCAGATAATACCGAGGTAAAAACACTGTGGTATAATCCCGCCGCCGCCAAATGCATCGTAAAAACAATCTCTTCCTCCGATACTGCCAAAGCTTACACTCCGCATATACACTCATATTTTTTTCTGTCCCACAGTGAACAAGACACCACAGAAGAACAGCTGGCTGCGGGAAGGTACATTCAATACCATGATACGCGGCACAGAATACTTCCGGCAGAAAACTATTCCGGGGCTGAAGAAATGACCCGCTCTCTTTTGGAATTCATTTTCAACCACCCGGAGTAATATTTACTGCATCATAGATTTTTTTTATTATATTACACCTATGTATAACTTTCATTAAGGATATACCGACCATGAAGACATTATATTCATCCCTTGTACTGATACTGATGGGGGCAACCATTCTTTCCGCACGAATGAACGAATTCCAACAACGGAATCTTCTGGAAGAAACAGCCTATTTTGTTACCTCCGACGGAGAAATACATTCGTACGATTACTGGAGTCTTCGTTTTGGAACACACAGTTATACCGTTGACCGGGAATTTCCCGGTGAAGGCACGGTGGAAGTGGAGGGAACCTCCAATCTGGCCTTGGTGTCAAGCGGGTTTATCGAGGGCACCGGCTACGGCTCCCGCGGAGAGATCAATGTTCAAAGCCGCTTTGTCATCAAAGAAAATGATTCTCTCACCCAAATCCCATTGGACAGCATAGACTATATCTATATGGGAGGTCGGCGTATAGGCCTGAAGGACGGATCAGAACATGATCTCTACCTCCGTATAGAGAAGGACGAAAACCTTGTTCAGCCCAATGAAGCATTACGTGCACGGGTTTTTGCGGTAGAGGACAGAAGACTGAGCCCCGCAGGGACACTAGAGCCCGTTCTTGCATTCTCATACTCCCGCGAGGGTGCGAAAAAGGCATACAAAAAGGCATTAGAGGCGGCAGATCAATAAGCAATGAGCGTTTCCACGGGTAAAATTATTGAGGAACGCAAAAATTACTATCTCGTTTCCACAGGAACAGACACCGTCTACGAATCCCTTCTGAAGGGAGCTCTGCGCACCCGCACAAAACGACTCTGCGTTGGTGACAAAGTGGACATTGAAATTTTTGATCATGCCGATGAAAAAAAGGCGGTCATAAAAAAACTTCACCGCCGCAGAAACAAACTTCAGAAACCGGCTGTTTCCAATGTGGATCTTATCTTTTTTGTCAACTGCCTGGAAGAACCGGCCCTTGATCTGTGGAATATGGACAAATTTCTTTTTACGTCCTCGGTTCATGGCATTCCCGTGGTACTTGTATTTAACAAAACAGATCTTTTGCACATTGGCGGCACGGAAAAGCTATCTAAAATCCAGGCCCGCTATAAAAACATCGGATATACCCTGTGCACCGCATCGGCGCTTTCCGGAGTCGGTATTGAGGAAATACGCACCCGCTGCAAACAAAAGACCGCCGTATTTGCCGGGCCTTCGGGGGTTGGAAAATCAACATTTATGCAGCGATTGTTCCCGCAGAGAACATTTAAAACCAACACCCTTTCATCGGCCATTTCCCGCGGGAAAAACACAACCACCCACACAGCTCTTCTCCCCCTTGATCATGAAAGCTTTCTTGTGGACACACCGGGATTCACCTATAGCGAAATACCCTTTACAGAACCGCTAAAGGTGCAGCAGCATTTTTATGAAATAGCCGGGCTGTCTTCTCAGTGTAAATTCAGAAACTGCCTGCACAAAAACGAACCGCACTGCGCAGTGCGTACATCAGTGGAAACCGGAGATATTTCACCTGATCGCTACGCCAGCTATCTGCGCATCTGCAAAACCATGGAAAATGCTCCACCCGCTCAGAAATATTCCAAAAACACCTAACCGGATCATTTTACGTTTCTTTCTGAATCTGCATACAATTTTGTTTTTATATGGTATACTTATCGTACTGTAGACCACTGCGTCAACGGAATACAGAGCGGCGATACAAAATTGTGTGCACGGAAATAATCAAAAGACTATATTGCCTCTGGTACCGAATCACCCCCGTTGTAAGGAGAAATCATGATGTTCAGCATATTAGCAGTTCTTATCTCAACCCTGTGTATCCTCCCGGCATCCCTGCACGGTGGTGATACCTGGATTCCTGTCTGGTCTGATGAGTTTGACTACACGGGACTTCCCGATCCGGAGAAATGGAGCTTTGATGTTGCGGGCAATGCCTATGGATGGGGAAATAATGAGCTTCAGAACTATACCGATGAGAATTACTCATCCCCAAACGCCTGGGTGGAAGAAGGCAGGCTTATCATTGAAGCCCGCGCGGAAGAGTATACCCACAGCGGTCACACCCGTGATTACACCTCCGCCCGTCTGAGAACCATGCATAAGGGAGACTGGCTCTACGGAAAAATCGAAGTGCGGGCTAAACTTCCCGGGGGACGAGGAACCTGGCCGGCAATCTGGATGCTTCCCACAGACTCAGAATACGGCGGATGGCCTGCCAGCGGCGAAATAGATATTATGGAGTATGTGGGGTATGAACCGGAGTTTATTCACTGGACTGTCCATACAGAAAGTTTTAATCACAGTATTGGAACCCATAAGGGGGAATCCGCACAATTTGATACCCCGGAGAACAGATTTTATACCTATGCTGTTGAATGGCATGAGGACCGTGTTGATTTTCTTGTGGATGGTCAGCGGTATTTTACCTTTGAAAATCAGGAGGGCAACACCTTTGAGGAATGGCCCTTTGACAAACGATTCCATCTCCTTTTGAACGTCGCCGTCGGCGGTGACTGGGGCGGTGTTGAAGGTGTTGATGACGCCATATTCCCCGTCCGTATGGAAGTGGACTATGTCCGCGTATATCAGAAGGGAGATACTGACGGTCCCTTTTCCATAGAAACAGCGTCCACATCCGGAGGAGAAATCCTTCTGGAGCCTCATAGAGATGAATACGAACCGGGAGATGATGTCCGGATCAATGCCTCCCCTGCACAGGGATATCGTTTCCGGGGCTTTACCGGCTCCCGGGATTCGCAAAAGCCTATACTTGATATGAGCATCACCGGTGATCTTTCATTCTTCGCCTTTTTTACACAGGAAGCCGAGCTTTTAATAAACGGTAATTTTGAATATAACCTGCATTACTGGACATCCCTGAATACCAATAACGGTGCCCAGGCCCGAGCATTTACAGAGAATCAACAGCTGATAATAGACATTGATTCGGGAGGGACAAATCCCTGGGACGTGCAGATCAATCAGGAGGATATTTATCTTAAAAACGGGGAAACCTACAGCATATCCTTTGACGGCGCTCACTCCGGAGGGAAAAATATAACCGTAGGAGTTGCCCGCTCTGCCGATCCATGGACACCGTATTGTGCCGAAACAATTACGCTTACAAAAGAGAGTCAGTCCTATACCTTCGAATATACCATGACTGAAGACACGGATGAAAACGCCCGGTTCTTTGTTGATGCCGGTGGTTCAGCAGGCAGGGTTACCATTGATGGCGCATCTCTTACAAGACACGGGAAAACCGCACGGGCAGAAGACAGTTTTAGCCCCCGCCGAAACCGTTTATATGCCACCCACTCCGCATCAGGAAGCCCCCGTGTGAATGTGTCCATTGCAGAACCGGGAAAATCCCTCCTGGAAATATTTGATACGCAGGGACGGATTATTTCATCGAAAGTATTTTATACCCCGGGCACACACCGGCATTCTCCACTCATTACCTCACGGGGCGTTTATTTTCTCCGACTTACCACACAGAACGAACGTATTCAGAATAAAGCCGTCCTTGGGCAGTAACACCACTGCGTTTTTTTTCTTCCGTGTTACAGATCAAAATTTCGCGAGTTTATTGCAGGTTCTTACTCCGACACTGATTTTCCAGTGCATGCAAGCGCTTCTGCAGTATTAAATGAACAAAAAATTGCTCATTTCAGTTTTTCTCACGCCTGTTAATATTACACACCTTATTCAAAATCAGATTGTTGGTGTTATTTATAAAAAAACGGAGACCACAGGATACATACCCATACCGTCAGCTGTGTATATATTAATCCGGTAACTGTTTTATCCTGCAAAGGAAGGAGAATGCTATGCACAATGTAAAAGCGGTATGCTTCGTACTGTTATTTTCCCTCAGTCTTCTCTGGGGAGAAGATGCAGATGTTGAAAAACTGAGCGATATGGTAATATCCGCAACGCGGAGTGAGATCAAGGCGGCGGATGCCCCGCAGAATATTGTGGTAATTACTGCAGAGGAGATACTGGAATCTCCCTATGAGACCGTTGAAGAAATTGTCAGGAACACGCCGGGAATGTATAATTTCCGTCATCGGTATTTAAATCAAAACGGAATCATAAGCCCGCTTCAAATGCGTGGAACGGGTAAAAATCGGGTTCTGTATCTGATAGACGGTGTTCCTCAGAATAACAATTTCAATAATACCATCGCCTGGGTTGGCTGCGAGATATATTCCCAAAGAAGCCATACAGCGAATTGAAGTGGTCCGGGGACCAGGTTCTGCTCTGTACGGATCAGAAGGTTTGGGCGGCACCATCCATAATATAACCAAAGACGGCGGTGCAGAACGAACCACATCTATAACTGCCAAAGCAGGGAATGGTAAAACCTTTGGCGGAAATGCTGTACATTCACAACAGGCAGGTCATTTTTCTTTTCTGGCCGCAGCAAACTATTCCGAAAGTGACGGTTTTTATGTTACGGAAAACCCGGGAGAAAATGATGAAAAACGATACAGAAATGATCTGCGCCTGTTTGGAAAGGTTGGCTATGACATCTCAGAGGATGCCCATATCAGTACTGCAGGGCTTTTTTATAACCGGGAAGGTGGTCAGGGAACACCGGGAGAATATACTGAAATACTTCTTGATCAATATTGGCTGAATTATGTCCAGTCTCTAGATAAAATAAATCTCTCCACCACCCTCTTTATAAATCGGGGGGACAAGGAAACGCAAAAAACAGACGCTGATTTTAATCCGAAATTTGTTAAAAATTTTGATGGATCTTATACATGGGGCGGAGATTTTCAGGCAACTTTTACCGATCACTCTCTCCTTACTCTTTCTGCTGGGGCGGAATACAAAAACGCCTATATGAACTATGATGTCTCATATATAGGCAATGCAGATCGCAGGGAGGCAGCTGAGGGGACACATCAATTTGTTTCCCCCTTTGTTTCGACCTCCCTCTCTACCCTTAACGACCGCCTTCTCTTTACTGCCGGCCTCCGATATGACTGGATACAAACCAAAGACGGGGCAAACCGGGATACGCACCGCGACTGGGAAATCGGAGAAAGTGGAGGATTTGACCGAAAATACAAAGAAAGAACCGATGATAACATTTCTCCTTCCCTGGGAATAGTCTGGCATGCCACACAAAACACCTCATTGAAAAGTTCTGCGGGGATCGGATTTCGTGCCCCCAGCCTTTTTGAGATGTACAAAGTACACGTGCGCAATCAGGGAAGCTCCTTCACCCGTCCAAATCCCGACCTTTCTCCTGAAAGAATTTATTCCTATGACGTTGAATCAGAACACTTCTTTATGGATAATCTCATGGGGAAAATAACCTTCTATCAATCCGGGGAACAGACTATATCGGTTCAAAATTTATGGAAGAGGATGAGAATGCCGGTATACAGTACTTTCAGCGGGAAAATATCAGCGAAGTAGATATTTTTGGTGTTGAAGTGGAGAGCACCTGACAGCCTCTGAAACAAATTGATCTGCGCACGGGGTATACATACAATAACTCCAAAATCCACAGTGATGAAGAACGTCCGTAGCTTGAAGGGAATTATCTGGAACATGACCTCCGACACAAAGCAAACATAGCCCCTTCATTCCGTGATCCCCACCTTGTAAATGCAACGCTTAACGCTGCGGTGTACGGAGAGACATACTACGATATAGAAAACGAATTGAAAAGTGATGCCTACGCACGCCTGGACGGAACTCTTTCACGATCATTTTTTGAAAGTCTGATTCTCCGCCTTTCTGTAGAAAATATTCTTGATGAACACACTGTTATCTTTCAGAAAATACGCAAAGGCGAGCTGGTGGAAACAATTGATCCCGACCGAATATTTGCGGCATCTCTCACGTACCGGTTCTAAAACATTGTGCGGGGAAGATCACCTCTTCCCCTCATCTCATGGAATACTCCCTCTGTGTATTCTGTTACAATCTTTTGTTTCTATCCCAATAATCTGCGGGCATTTCAACACGCCGGAAATACTAACATCGTGTACCGGAGGAGTATCCCCTAATGACCGGCCCACATACTCCTGCACCAATATCATCTGTAACTGCCGTATAGCAACTCCAATAAAGAAATCGAAGTGGAACAAAACAAAGACCACCTGAATATTCATTTTTCAGAGGGCAGTTCCCGATTATATCATGGCACCCCGCCTTGTTTGTATGAATGAAGGAGACTCATCTCCAATGAGTGAGATAGAATTGCAAGATATACGATAGATTTAACATTTTCTTCACCCACATCTGGAAATTATTTCCCGGCAAAAGAGGTGCGCAGGAAAAACGTACCCTGAAACCTGATATTCTTCTGTAGGCCATCAGACAGCTGCGATACTTTGGCACCCAGAGGTGTTTTTTGAAAAGGAGCCTTTCGCGTAGCTCATATTCGAATCTGTGGCACAAAAAACGTGATACCTCCTACTGATGCACATGGCCATACAGTGGTTACACTTGGGAAAAATAAACCACAAGTTCGCTTTGTATGTCCCAGCATTCATGATTTTTATCACCCTCAGCCTTCCATAAAAAAGTAGAACTATCCCACTAACGTGCGCCATTATGAAGAGTATTCAGCATCTTAGTCGTATCATTTTTATATCAGTTTCAAAAAAGAGGCCGGAATACCATTCCATCAAAAAAATCGTTTATCTCATCAAATACCCGTTGCCCGACAAGGAATTCATAGATGTCATCGGCCTGTTTTTGAGGATCAATAGTCTCATACCCCGCTGCTCCCAGCACATGAGCAATATAATACGCATTGGCCAAAACAGAACCATGATTGGTGTTGTATGCGTTAAAAGGAAGTACGCCGTAGATACGATGGTGTTCTTTCGCCGCCAAATTTTGATACAAAGGATCCGTTTCAAGCTCATACACTACATTTCCCGGACCGTCAGGATTTCGTGTGGAAGCCAGGTCGACAAATACCACATCAGGATCCCAGGATACAATTTTCTCTTTCGACACCAGGGTATGATCAACATTATCCAGGGGCATTTTTCCTTCTGAGCGTAAAATAGAATTTACACCGATAAGCTGGAAGGGCGTATAATTGGGAGTAGTGGATACGAATCCGTAGGTTCCTCCGCTGGAAAGCCCGCCAATATAGGACGCATACGATGTATCAAAGGATATTTCAGCAAGAGCCGTGCGATGTTCTTCAAAAAAGTCGATCACCTGCCGTGCCCGCTCTTTTTTATTTAGAATTGTACCCATCAGAGTAAAAGACGAGTACATTGCTTTACGATTATTGATAATATCACCGTATTCAATGGCAACTACAGGTATTCCCGTCCTTTGCTGAAGTGTTCGGATTGCCTGTGCTCCTTCGTTCGTGCTTTTAAAGATTATCTGGGGGAGTGAATCCAGAGCAAGAATCAATTCGGGATTATCCCGCCCGCGAAATTCACCGAAGACAGGGAGATGAGCATATTCCCGATGCGCCAGGGAATAGGGTATGGTGTGAATTGCCCGCCTGGTTTCAGCTCCATCAACGGCGACAACCTCATCCTGGGATTCAAGATAGGTGGCATACCGCAAAATACCAGAACCGGAGCAGATAAAACGGGAAACCTTTTGCGGCACAACTACTTCACGATCAAGGGCATCATGCACAGTGCGCATATCCCCATCGACATGATTATTTTTGCGTGAGCAGGCAGCGCATACAAGCATCAGAAAAAAAACAGTTATCTTCATAGATCCTCTTAATAATATCAAAACATCACTGGTCGTGAAAAAACTAAATACGTATTCAAATAGAGACGAAAACAGAGTATACATTTTTTCTTTGGCTAATACATGAAATTACCCGAATAATTACTGAATTCCCGACTTACCACACAGAACGAACGTATTCAGAATAAAGCCGTCCTTGGGCAGTAACACCACTGCGTTTTTTTTCTTCCGTGTTACAGATCAAAATTTCGCGAGTTTATTGCAGGTTCCTGCAGACAGGTGAAGCTTGCCCCCTCTCTAAAAACTGGTGAAGCAGCCTGTAACACAGGGAAGTCTCGATTGTAGGCAAGAAGTCCCGCTTCTTCAAGGACCCGCACACAGGGGATAAGCTCCTCAATACTGCAGTTCAGGCTGCGGGCCATATCAATAAGATCTGTTTCTCCATCGGCACTGCTGAGTATACACAAAATGGTATTCAGCTGTTTTCTGCCGTCGTAACATTTATCGCTGGAGAAACGGGACGTCACCGCAGAGTTACAGTGTGGATACAGGTCATATTTGCCCAGATGGGGCTCGCCAAAGGGTTTCATATTCACGGGAGTGCCGCATACTTCCATATGCTGCAGAGCCGCTTCAATACCATTCGCACTTTCGATCAGAGGATCAATGCCCATAAAATCTTTTGTATCCAGGGAATTATGATACTCATTATATGTGGCATATGTAGTTCGTGATATCTGTCCCACAGGAAGATTAAAACCGGGTGAGCAGTATTGGCGCTCATCGGAACCGCTGCGGGGATCGAAGGGTATACACTCTATGGGGAGATTGCCCTGTTCCTCTTCATAATGCATAACCCTATTAATCAAAGAATCTTTTTGTCGCGATGATTTATACACAAGATTTTCGTTCGGTCCGCCCAGGCATGTTAGAATAAGACCTGCAGCAAGGTTTTCCTTCAGATGAGCTCCGTAGGAATACAAATAACACAGGGAACCGATGGTTTCAGGATTCAGCAAAAACCTGTAGGTATATCGTCGTTTCGGCCAGTTTCTGATTCTGTCGTAGAGAGCCAGAAGCACCAGAGGTCCGGATAATTCATTATTAGCCAAAGTGGGATGACAGATATAACTGGAAATAAGCACCTCCTTTTTGCTCTCCCCCTCAAGCACGAAATGAGCATAGGGGACTCCACCTGTATTATCAAAGCAGGCGTCTATCAACACATGGTATTCTCCCCGGGGAAGCTTCTCCCGTTCATTATGGGATATACAAAACCCCCAATCCCGTTTATAATAACTTGTAACATAGGGTATCGCATCGGGTAATTCCGGATCGCTGTGCAAATGGGCATCCAATTCTTCACGGGATACCACTCGATCTACGGGAACAGAATAATTTACCACGTGCAGATTTGATATGCGCGAATCGCATATCACCTCCCCCGCAGGAGAAATAATACGACCACGGGTAAAATGCCATTCCGGGGGAACACACCAGTCAAACACCCGGGTTCCCGTGGGTGTTTTTTCCATTTTCAGGGGCATATGACGGGAAAATATATTTATGGTTTGTTCTATTCCGGGTCCGGTAATACTTCTCATGATTGGTTTCAACTCATCAAAAAGGGTATCAAGTTTTTCTTTTTCAGTCATTCTGTACCTGTCCTGAAGTTCTGTAAAAAAGTTGGTATTGCTGTCTGTTCCCGCTGTATTACAGTAATATACTATCTGCATACTGTATGAGCAATAATTTCCGGCCATGGGTAATACGGAAATGGAAAATGCCCTGGGACAGCATTTTTCTCATCAACTGCGCCACGTGTGCCACAGGTCCGATATATCATTCGTTTTGTCCGCAACAACATCCCCATGCTCCACAGCTTACGGTACCTCCGCGATGAACAGACAGATACCGGAAATCCTCCCTCTTTGAACGGAAGATATAGGAAACCAGGCCGTACCTGCCTCGTGTGATGCTGGATTCTGATACCACTGTCCCGTTTCGGGGAGAAAGAATGTATCTGCGGGCGATGAAAATATCGGGAGCGATACGCTGCACGGTAACCTACCGTAAGAGTTACAAAAAGACGCCCAATGCTTCGGAGCTAAAAAGCCTGTCGATACAGTTGATATACGTGATAAATCAGAAATATCCAGGGGGCGTGTACGGGGGTGTTTTTTTGATTATCATCTGCCGGGCACAAAGCTTTGTGTCAGAAATCTTTGCCGGGGGATGCAAAAATTGACATTTTATCCTGTTGATGATCCACCCCTGTTTAGCACAACAACCGGTATTGGCACACTTTTCTGAAGCGTACCAGCGGCCTGAAATCCCTCCCTCATGCTGTTACTGACTCCCCGGGAAAGTCAGGGATGAGTTGCTCTGAATCACCCGCCTGATTTTCAACCCGGGACGGGCTGTCACACCATACCATATTTCCGGAAAGGTTCATATCGCCATTCCATATTTTTTATCCCCAGGGAAAAACAGAAAAGATTCGCTGTTTTCACAGAACGTCTTCTATGACACCGCACGCAGAAACGCTGTTCCACCATAGAAGTGAAAAAGATACTGGAAGTAAATTTACCGTGTACACTTTCTGGCTTTTACCGGATTTTTCACAGAAGAACACCTAAGCTGTATGCCCACAGGGCAGGAAAAACGCCGGTCTCCCTGGAATGCCCGCAGGACGTATTCTTCAGAAGATGAAGGATTCATACCAGTACCCATGGCGAATACAGTGGTGTGAAGAGTGTCGTGGGTCATGGGATATCAGCAGTGCATTTCCAGCTCAGCACACCACGCAGAGCATACAGAATAGCACATTTCTCCTTAATCAGAATAGATTACATACTCAATCCACGAAGGTACCGGTACAGATGCTGATGCAGGCAGGGCAAGGGGGCATTCTACCCCCTACCACAAAGCTGAAAGACCCTGCAGGAAAACCAGGTCAGATCACCTTACTGCTCAAGATCAGTTCTCATCTGATCAAACTCTTTTTTGGAAATTTCCCCAAGGGCATAGCGTTTTTTCAGAAGCTCAAGGGGAGACTCTTCACGGTCGAAAATTTTATCGTGGTTTTCTGCCCGTTTCTTTTTTGCAGAAAGACAGGTTTTGCATCGCCGTGTCACACACGCCACGACAGCACTCCCCACAACAAATGAAAGAGCTTTTTTTACTAATCGGGAATGGAAAATTGACTTTTTCATACAGCCTCCTTTTTGAATCCACGTGCTATGCTAATATATGTCTTATCCCGGAACGGAAAAGGAAAACAGTGCCGAACACCCTAAATCCCCTGACGGCCGGAATATGACTGAAGCCCCGCAGCGCCCTTTCATTCAGGGTATACCCCAATACTGATATACCGTATTATGGGGAGCCTCCCGTCCATTTCCGGGCTTTTTACGCAATCCCTGCGGTCGTATGTCCAGCAGCAGAATCCCCGGTGCCTGGAGGATTTCCATGCGGCAGTCAGCACCAAGGCAGGAAACCGCCGTAATCATGTGCAGTACACTATCTGGGGAGAAAGGGGTTTCGCTCCCCCTCCTGCATCACAGAGTGGAGTTGGTTCAGGTCTACTGAATATATTGCGTGGTAAGCGCTTTTTCAACCCGCATCCTTCAGCAGTGGCATATCCGCCGCGCAATACTATCAGCCAGAGCATTTGCCCGCCAAGGAAAGCCTGCAGTCTGTATCACGGATTTGTCCCACGGCGAACCGGCAGTACAAACCGGGCCTGCGTGATAATTCAGTATTTCTCAGCAGCAGTATCCGGGATCCGGAGTCTGCTGCCGAGGACATTCAGACAGGATCGGGATGGTTCTCTGAAAGAGTACCCAAACAGCAATGCAAAACAGCTCGAAAGTTTCCATGCTGACCATTACGAACCAGGTGATATACATATAATTATTAGTGCGCGTACACAGAAAAATCGTCTGCAGAATTCAGAAGTATGAAAATACATATTGAAAGGCGGGATATGTATAGTATACTACTATAGAGTATTATATACGCACTCCACAGGACCAGGTGCAATGAATAGTTTTTTTGCCTCCCCTGAACGATCAGACGAAACACAGATACATCGCGAAATAACAACGGTCAGTTCCAGTCCCGTTGTGAGCGAACTTCTGCGGGTAATGAAGGGCGTATTTGCCGTGCTTGACAGAAATCGCCAGATCGTCGGTGTCAACACGTCGCTTCTCGATCTTTTGGGAGTGCCGGACTCTGAAGATATTCTCGGTCTTCGCGTGGGGGAAGCCTTTCATTGCCACTATGAACACGAGGCTCCCGCCGGATGCGGCACAGGAAAAATGTGCAGAAGCTGCGGAGCTGCTGTGGCCACTGTTGCCGCCCTTGCGGACAATGAAAACCGAACGGAAAAATGCGTCATAGACCAACGTACAAATGGCCAATCATCCACTATCATTCTGGAAGTAAGCTCCCATCCAATAATGATACAGAACACCACATATGTTCTGCTCTTTCTGCATGATATCACCGCATCTGAGTATCGTGCATCCCTTGAAAACGCATTCTTCCATGACATGGGAAACCATCTCAACGGAGTTGTCGGTGCCGCTGAACTTCTCTCACGTCAAGAGACAGACTCACACATCACCAGGCTCATACAGAAAAGTGTGGATAATCTGCATAATGAATTCTCTATTCAAAAAAGCCTTATGCATAATTCTGCCCAGTTATACCAGGCAAAGACCGAACCAATACAGGCAACAACCCTTTTGAAGCATCTTACGGATATCTATACCGTGCATAGGGCCGCGGAAAACAAAAACATTGCCTTCGACGCCCCCGAACGGGACTGCACATTTTATTCCGACTTCTCCCTGGTTTCGCGTATCGCAGGAAATATGATTACCAATGCCCTTGAAGCAACCCTCCCCGGGGAAACCGTCAGGGTATCTGCCTCTCGTGAAAACAATCATGTCCGCATTTCCGTGTGGAACCGCAAAAAAATTCCCGACGACATACAGCCACGAATATTTCAAAACCGCTTCAGTACAAAACCCGGTGAAGGACGGGGAATCGGTACCTACTCCATGAAACTGTTCGGTGAAGATGTTTTACATGGAACGGTTTCTTTTACCAGTACTGAACAGGAAGGTACAACATTTTATCTTCTCCTCCCCCTGTGAAAAAAATAATTCACCAAGTACGCTGGTCTGTCATGCAGGAACGGCAAACATGTACCTGAGTATACTCGCACTCCCTGTGTAAACCCTCGTATTGATTTAGCGCCCCCCTCTGGTAATCACCTGCCGAGGGCTCCCGGTATATCTGCTGCTGTCCTGGCAATGCAGCGCTACTCTGCTGGAACGCGAATTCACGGGGCATTAGTCTTTTTCACCGGCATTGGTATACATACCGGGCGGATATACCCCGCAGAAATCACTCATACCTCCGACACACCAAAAAAAATGTCTGTACACATAGGTACAGACATTTTGTGAATAAAAACAGTAATTATCACTGCATGCTATCGACCAGCACCCACTGTTTCAGCAACGGGAATAATAGCTTCAACGTCTCCTGATGCTGATTGCACACGAAGAAAATACATCCCTGTATAGCTTTGAGCCGGGGTTTTTACTGCCACCCGGTTTATTCCCCGGGATAACACCGCTTCACCGCTCAAAAGCTGTCTTCCCTTCAAATCAAAGAGAGAATATGTGTAGGTATCATCATGGGGAACGGAAAGAGTCAGCTCTCTCTCTTCAAACATAACAAGCTCAACACTTCGGCTGTTATCCCGCTCCGTACCATCACCGATTGCCACATGATCATACCCGTCCAGTTGAATTGCAGAAAGAGTGAGATCGGTTGTCTCTGCTTCGCTGCCGGCATCAAAGGAAATACCCGTCACGGCTGATAAATCAAGGGGAAGATCAAAATCGCCGCCGGCAACCCATTCAGGCTGAGAAAAATCGTCCATGGGAATTGACACAGCTCCCGGATCGGCTGCGGGGATTTCGTAGGCATAGGAGGCACCTGCATCTGAAAGGCCATCCTGTTCAAGCACCAATCGAAAGGAATGATCAGATATATAGTTTATTGAGGCCCGTGTTACATCGGAAAAATCAGCTTCAGAATACCCGCTGATTTTAGCCCAGGTCCAGATTTCCTCATCGGGATTTGACGCTGCCAGTTCAAGCTGCGCAGTCAGAACAGTATCACTGTGTACCATACTGCTGTCAATGGTCACGGCAGAACCGTTCTCATCAAATTCGGCGCTCCATTCAACCACGGTCAGATAATTATCCTCATAGCGGGGGAATTCGGTATATGATGCAGCAATTGTCACATCAGATTCCGGCATGGTAAGCGTGGTTGCCTGCTGTGCGGGATTATCAAGAAAATCTGTATCGCCGGTCCAGCCGTCGAAAACATCCCCTTCTTCAGGATCATCCGCCGTAACATTCACCTCCGCACCCGCTTCATATTCTCCGCTGCCGGTTCCTCCCTCAACGGTGAGGGTATATTCTTCTATAACTCCCTCACGACGCATGGCCACGTCAAGAGCCGTGGGTTCAGAATCAGATATGCCAATATCCGTTATGGTCGTATCGTGATACCCATCTTTTGAGAATGTCACCGTATAGGTACCGGGGGAAAGCATGCGATAGTATGAACCGAATTCCCCGTTGCTCATATGGCGATAGGTATCAGACTGGGGATTTGAATCAATACCCGATACAATAACTTTTACCGCCAGGGGATCCTGACTTCTGCTGTCCGTAATAGTTCCTTTCAAAACAGCATGCTGAATGCGGTCTACCACTACCTTTGCTGCTGCAATATTATCTTCAAACATTTGCGGAAAAGCACTGGATGGCGGCCAGAAGGAATTATTCCACAGTTCCACGGTATAAAAGAAACCTCCCGTCTCGCCATAGGCATAATCCACAAGATCACCGCTTGTGGAATACAGCTTTGTGGAACTCTGACCGTATTCATAGGTACCGCCGCTTCTTCTACTGAGCCGGGAAGCCACATCTCTGCCCAGAGTTGATACAGCGTCATAATCGGGAATCCGCTGTTGGGTATATCCCCAGCCCCAGAGGACCAATTCGCTGTATAGGTGGTAGGTCAGCCCGGCAACAAAACGCTTTTCCCGTATAAAGTCCTGCATTATCTGTATCTCCGGCTCAGAACCCGCCGAGGGCCCGCGATATGTTGCGCTTGAGGGATTTGTTGATGCACCGGCGCCGCCCCATTCATAGGCATAATTCCGATTAAAATCAACCCCGTCGCCTGTATTTCCACTTGATCCGCCGGTTATTCTCCCGTCGTTATTATTGTCACGGATATTTTTTCTCCACATATTATCAAACCCCTGCAGTGCAAGTTTATGACCGTCGGGATTAACATTGGGAACAAACCAGATTTCCGAGGAATTTATGGCCTCGGTTATCTCAGGATCGCTGTTGTAGTTGGAGAGGAAATGATCCAGAATGGCCATAGTCACATCCATACTGGCACATTCACGGGCATGGTGTGCTCCCGCAAAAAGGAATGCCGGCTCATCCTCCTGCTCTCCTGCATTGTCGGATACCTTTACAGCCCAGATATCGTGGCTATACTCAGTATAGGCACTTTTTCCCTGCTCCGCATATAATTTCCCCTGGCTTTTGCCGAGATTATGCAGTTCAAAGATATCCGGATAGGCCGCTTCCATCCGCTCCAATTCCGACACCATCCCCTCGTAAGTAAGATACCCGTTGATTTTGTCATCTGCACGGGATTGGGGGGAAAACCGTTGGGATATACCCGACGAGGAATCAAGTACTTCAATTTCCAGATCCTGGGACAACAACTGCTGATATTGTTCTGTGGTGACCACAAGATCCAGACGTATGCCCGGACGGTATACGGCAATATCCCATTCTGCATTATCCCGGTATTTCTCAAAGAGAGAATCGTGGGGTGAAGGTATGGTAATCAGATAGGTTTCTGCAGAAAATACAAAAATACTGAATACCATCACAAACAGAATGACTGCGGGATTACATATGCGTCCAGGACCCCAATCACAAAGGGCACTGCGTTTTGCTGAACAGTTCATAGTTTTACCCTCCCGGTAAAAACAAAGGATTTCTACCTGTAACATATAATAAAAAACCATTCTTTGTATGATTTTTTTAATGAGCTCAAAAAAAAGGGCTGCCCGAACCGGGCAGCCCATGTATCCAGCGATACAGAATACTTAGCGCAGGGTATGACGGGACACTGAGGACGCCCCTGCTCCGGTCACCCGGATAATAACCATATTGCGCGAAAGATCGGAATCAAAACGCAGTGAATTGCTTCCTGCGGAAAGATCCGTATTGATAGACTGAATCATACGTCCCTGAGGAGAAAAGAGCGCGATCTCATAATTTCCTCTTTGGGCAACATTCAACGTAAGGCCTGACCGTGTAAGGCGGTTGAGCTGAATGGAGCTTTGGGAAACAGATCCGCCATCACTGATAACGGGAGTCCCTCCGTAGTTGAAGAGTTTTACCGAAGAAAGCTCGACATTCACGCTTCCTTCAACTTCAGTTCCGATATTTACACCGGTAATGTCAGCAAGGTTGAGTTCCTCTTCACCCCACACCTTTTCAAAGTCATCTGCCGGGGAAAGACGGACTGTTTCATCCTCACCGGCGCTCATCACAGCCTTATATCCGTAATCTTCCGTACCGAGACCAACCTGAAAGGATTCATCCGCCGTATAGGTGAGTTCAATTTCAGTCACACCATCGAGAGTGCTCTCATTGGGAAGCCAGCTTGAAGCAGAAGCCCAGGCCCATTCGTCTTCATCGGGATTACTCACACCCTGAGTCATACTGAAAGTCACGGGAGTTTCACCTGCATTTTCCACAGTACCCTCAGAGCCGACCTCAAACTCATCGGTGGACATTTCCCAGCCCAGATCCTCAAGCACTTCAGTATATTCAGCCGCCACGGTTACTTCTACGGTGAAGGTCTTTTCCAAGGACAGATCATGCTGATTTGTCGCCTTGATTGATACGTCATACTCTCCCACGGCAAGACCTTCATCGGCAAGGAGAAGATTGCCGTCAATGGTGAAAGGACCGGAAGTGATTTCCGTGGTATGGCTGCTTCCGGGATTATCTATAATTGTTATACTTCCCACTTCCCGGCTGCCTTCTTCAACAGTAGTGTCACTCAGACGGATATCAGTGGGAGGATTCTCTTCATCGTCAAGGGACCAGGCATAATCATCGGGATTAAACTCCGATGCAGGAACGGGATCTTTCATGTACTCAATCACCTGCGCACCATTGACAAACCATACATTATCCTGCTGCAGGGCATAATCGATAAATTCTTCGATAATGGCGCGCTTTTCCATATGACCGTCGATATTGGGAAAGCTGGAGCCGCCTTCAGCATAGTATTGGGAGTGCATACCAAAAGCCATGGGTGCACGCGTCCCGCTCATTTTTTCGTCAAGGGTGTATTTAAGCGCCCGTACAGACTGGTCCTTATTAAACTCGACACCGCCTTCAGGTTCTGCCCACATATTCCAGTCAAGGCCGGTAACAAGCCCTTCCGTATTCCAGGACGCCAGGCCTTCAAGATACGCCCAGTCATCGGGATGAGCCTGAAGAGAGTAGGACGGCAGCTGCCACAGGCCGGGATGGTTTCGTACAGGTGTTTCATGAGTGGTTATCCACCAGGACTCATCAGAGCCGTCGATAATTCCATCTGCCATGTCATAGGGCCAGCGATGCGCCACGGGATTACCCTGAGACTCTGTCACAGAGCAGTCATATTCAAAACCCAATTCTTTGGCCACGGTAAATACTGAATCTGAGAAGGCAAGATAGGGGGTACGGAACCCGCGCATATGTTCACGAGGGATACCCGCTGATTCAAGCGCTTCAATATTCTGCTCGATTTCTTCCCGTATTTCCTCGCGGGAAAAACGCACCTGATCTTCATTTCTGCCGATGGTATCGCCGTCTTCAATAATCCAGGCGGGACCATCAACAAAATGGGGATGGGTTGCCGTATGGGATGAAACCTCATGACCATTCTGATAGGCGCGGGTCATCTGCTCCACAAGCTCGGGATTGTCTTCCCAGGAATCGCTTCCCATATGCGTATTTGCATAAAAGGACATGCGAAGGTCGGTACCGTCATCATGAGTGCGATCCTCAAGATAGCTTATAATCCAATCCATACCTTCCGCACTCGTATTGTCATCGGAACCCAGGACAATAAGCATGGGTGGATCATCCACGGGGGCCTGCGGGGCAAACTCCGCCGGGAGTGGCTGTGGCTGCGTGAGCGGAACCTCTGCAGCCAGGAAAGACACTGCCGCCATGACAGCGACCATACATTTACAAAATTTCATAACAACCTCCAAGGGGGGTAAACTTTACCTACAATATACTCCAAAATAATGAGGGAAGTTTATAATTATCCATAAAAAAATTGACGAAAACACACACACTGGTACGGGATTATAGTGATATTGTATATCCAGCGGTAATAATTACCCCCCCATGTCCCCTGCAGCAGAGCCATCACGGAGAAATCCGCTCATATCGTGTAGCAGAGCTGATTCCGGTTCAAAAAGTTGGAAATCAGTATTGATGTCTCCCTGACATTTTTTTTCACTACCATATACCCGTTTTTACACAAGGTGGATTTTGGGTAACCAGACACATTTCACTATAATTTACTTTTCAGAAGTATTTTACACAAAAAAAGCCTGCAAAAAAAGGAATATGTTCAGGACTGCATCAATATCGAATCGGAATCCCCTTCGCGATGGTCATGGATGGAAAAGGAGTTGCGCCCTGTGAAAACCGGGGGCAACAACAAACAGTGAGCCAAAAGAGTGCATTTTTTTGTGCCCCGTCACAAAAACGCCTCCATTACTATGAAACGTTCTGTCTGCATTCCAACTGCACTCAGACGTTTTTCCTCTTACACGTACTATTCATATTTTTTCCCTGGAGTGGCGGCTCACAGCCGTAGGCATTTCCCGCAGTACTGAAAAACGATATGCCCGCTGCATTTCAGCTGAATTACGCTTCGGGCGTCACTGGTTTGAACCATAGTCTGCATTTGAAAAGTACGCGGCATTCTTCCCCACCGCCTCTTCCCAAAAAATGTCCAATACCATGATACTGCCGAAAAAAATGGTGCGGGGGTACATGCCGGAAATACAGAACAGAACAACAAAGGGGATATGGGTGGAAGATATGGACAATAACAAAAACACACTGGTAATGCAGAAAATAATAAAGGGGAACTTCATGGAAGTTCCCCTTTATTATGGAGCTGAGGGGGCTCGAACCCCTGACCTCAACGCTGCCAGCGTCGCGCTCTCCCAGCTGAGCTACAGCCCCGTCGAGGGTTAATATATACAATTATCCGCAAAAAAACAAGGATATTTACCCCAGGGGGAAATTTTTCCGTAATTTCTCCAGGGCCATACTGCGGTGACTGATTTTCTGTTTTATTTCCGGAGCCAGTTCTCCAAAGCTCTGTGTATATCCCCGGGGAATAAACAAAGGATCATACCCAAACCCGCCGGCTCCCATGGGGCGGCTTTGTATATGGCCTTCACAGACGCCGGTATATATAAAGGGTGTTTTTTCGGGAGACAGCAGGGTTATCACCGCCCGATACCGGGCAGTTCGATTTTGAGCAGGGACACCCGCCATTTCCTCAAGAAGTTTTCGGTTGTTTTTCTTATCATCGCAGGGCGTCCCGGCATAGCGGGCGGAATAAATCCCCGGACGAAGATTAAGGGCATCAACCTCGAGGCCGGAATCATCAGCCAGAACCCAGCACTGCTCACGTCGCCGCACCCATTCGGCTTTCTGAATACTGTTTTCCTCAAAGGTCGTCCCTGTTTCAGGAATATCCGGAACCGGGGAATACACATCTTTCAGGGAAAGAATGTTCAGGTCTGAATTTTGGGGAATAAGTTCTGTGATTTCAGCAACTTTATGCGCGTTTGCACTGGCAATAATGAGTTTCATTTTAAACCTCGCTTATGGTTAAATAGGTCTCCTGGAAGTTTGCGTCCTCCCATGGCGGCGGCAATTATCTTCAGCGCCGAATCCCTGTCACAGAACGCGTTGCTCAGATCAATAAGAAAGGAATTAATGCCGTGTTCCTGGAGTTTCTGTATTCGGTGGGTCAGGCTCATGGGTGTACGGGAGATAAGTTTTGTCAGGGAGTCCTCACGGACAAGGGTATACTCCCGGCCATCGCTGTCCTGAAGCTGCTGATTAGGGGTAACCGTGGGACGAATGGGTGATACAAAGACAGGGATATGCATATAGACGGGAAATAGTCCCCGGTCTGAACCGGTTCGTTTGAGATTGAGGATATCATCCTCGGGAGAATACATCCAGGAAAAAAACCCCATATCCTGAAGCTGTTTCTGGGTATATCTGTTGATGGTCCAGAGGGGATAATCCCCGTAGATCCGGTCCCGGGAATCAAAAAACTCCTGAAACCCGATATTACCGATCATCCACCGGCTGAATCCTTCTGCTTTCAGACGGTCAATTTCTTTTTTCCAACGTCCCCACTGCCGTTCGGGTATAAAGGGCGGCAAGCTCAGGATAAGGCTTTTGTGGAGTGATCGTGGTACAGACGAAGCGGTCATTTTATGTACGGTTTTTTCGTGGAGGGAAAGGATACAGTTTTTAACACCCGCTTCACCAAGACTGCCCAAGAGCTCCGGCGAATTGAGGCGCACATAAAACCGGGGCTTTGACGGAGGCGGAGTACGGTGATCAAGCTGCTTCATAATACGCTGAACCGGCACCTTCAGATGAGGATGGATTTTGCGGGGAGGTCCGGGGACCTGAACTTTCTTCCACTTCCGCTCCCGATCATTTTTGCGGGAAACAAGGAAGAGCTCACCCTCTTTCTCACCGGAAAGACCTGATAAGATAAGGGTCTGCAGTCCTTTCCCCTGCGGTATCTCAATAACCCTGCAAAAAATACCTTCCGCCCCGGATGCGGGCTGTAAACGCAGGGAATCCCCCTCCTGAAGATCGGTATGGTTGGGTTCAAAGATATACCCCTTTCCCGATGTCCCCAGAATTCTTCCTGCGGGAATTCCCGTTCCCAGGGGTTTACCCGCCGAAACAATCCCCGTTGCGTCTGCTCCGGTAAGAAGATAGGTTGTTTTTTCCCGCCCAAAATCCTCGGCAAGAAGCGCACGGGCCTCTTCTCTGTCAATGGCACCGTCCAGATACTGTCTGTACGCTGAAGTAACGGCATACACATAGGAGCTGTTCTTCATCCGTCCTTCAATCTTCAGTGAATCGATACCGATTTTTTTAAATTCATCGACAAAATCCAGAGCCTGAAGATCCCGGGGTGAAAAATAAAAGCCCCGCCTGCTTCCCCGTTTAAAAGGTCGGCGGCACACCATTCTGCACAAACCGCGGTTTCCCGAATGTCCTCCGATAAAACTGGAGGCAAGGCAATTCCCCGAAAGGGAGTAACACAGCGCACCGTGGATAAAGAGCTCCAGCTCCATTTTAGTCTGGTTCCGCATCTTGTATATATCACGCAGGGTCAGCTCCCGGGCGGGCACAACCCGCTTTATTCCCATTTTTTCAGCCGCCCGGATACCTGCAAGATTGTGTATCATCATCTGTGTACTTGCATGAAGCTCAAGGGAGGGGAAATATTTCCGCATCAACGCAGCCATTCCCAGATCCTGCACCAAAACAGCATCGGGCTGTAAATCAACCAGGGTATTGCACAGGGCGATAAAATCCGGTATCTCTCCGTCTTTTACCAGGGTGTTGAGGGTTATATACACTTTAACATCCTGTTTCTGTGCCCAGGGGATAAGATAACTGAGTGTCTGAGGAGTAAAGTTATCACTTCTCTGGCGGGCATTAAAGGCATTCATCCCCAGATAGACCGCATTGGCACCACCGTCAAGGGCCGCATGGAAGGTTTCGGGATTTCCCGCCGGGGCAAGAAGTTCAATTTTTTTCTGAGCCATAAAACATATTCCTCATGGTAATAATAACAGCTAAAAATAACCTATGGGAAGAAATGAATCTGCTTTTTTAGAGAATACTCCCTTCGCCCCCATGTCATACCCACCTAAAGGAATAAAAAAAGTATATTCTATGAAAGAAATTTACCATGGAACAGATAACGAGGTATGTCATGGAACCTACGGCACTGAAAAGAATTATTGCGGAAAACACCCCCCTGATCACGGATCTGGCGGAAAAGAAAATGTTCATCGTCGACTCCCTGGAAACTGGAAATATTCTTTCAGAAACTGCTGATGCATCACTTTTTCCCGATCATGCAGATATTGACACCGCTGTAAGAAAGCTACTTCAAACAGATTTTTATATGAAATACGGGACCCCGGTCCTCATCGATTTCCAAAAAGCTCTCAGTCTCTACCTTTCTGCCACAGGAAAAGATGACGGAGAAAATATTCATACGGCCCTGATGATGTCCCGTGTAAATTTTATGGGAACCGACGGTATTCGCGGCAAGGTGGTCTGTAATCCCGGAAAGGATTTTATCACCGCCCTTCTGGAAGATAATGCCTTTACCCCGGATCTTGTACGCATTACCTCCTTCTCCTTTGCAGAGATATTAAAAAGAAATGAAATCGCCGCTGTGGGGGACACATTTTTCATTGGAAATGACGGCCGGGACAGTGCCTACGACTGGAAGCTTAATGCCGCTGTCTGCGACGGTTTCAACCGGGCGGGTCTGGAAGTGGTTGATCTGGGCGTGGTTCCCACGGCAATTATTCCCTGGCAGATGCTGAAGCATTCCGCCCGTGGCGGCGCATGCCTAACGGCATCACACAATCCCTCAAATCAAAACGGAATAAAGTTCTTTATTGACGGAGCCAAACTTCTTCCCGAAGGCGATCTCGGTGACTACACCCTTTCTGCATATATGTTCAATTTCTGCCGCGTGGAAGATCTCCCGGAAGCGCAGAGTATGGTGGAAAGCCGGGACGTGGAAGAGGAGTCCTGTGATTTTCTTATGGATGTCCTGCCGGACAACATGAAAGATCTCCTCCGGGATACAACCCTGGTATTCGACTCAGCAAACGGTGCCACACATAGCATGGGCAGCCGGATTCTAAATACCCTCGGAGTATCCTACACCTCAAAAAACGAAACACCCAGCGGAGATAATATTAACCGTGCCTGCGGCGTTGCTGAGATAGAGGGAACGGAATTTTTTGCCGGTTCCGACTACGATACACATATTCCCTTTGTACAGGAAATTTTTGACCGCGGCCGGGCTCAAAGCAGCAATACTGTCTGGGGCATCCCCCTTGACGGAGACGGAGATCGCGGGTTTCTTCTCTATTACGATAAGGATGTGGACGGGGTTCATGTTCTTGACGGGGATAAATGCGGCTATATTCTGTCCCGCTATTTTATTGAGGAAAACAACCTCACCCCTTCAGACTACTGGTTTATATCCACCATCGAATCGGATATTATGACCGCCAGTGCGGCGGAGAAAAACCTCGGTCTCAACGCACGGGTTGTTGCCGTGGGTGATAAATGGATCGGGAATTTCACCGAAGGAAAAATCCTTGTGGGCCTTGAAATATCCGGCCATCTTATTTTCCCAATTCCCGTCACCGATGCTCAGGGAAAAGCCCGCGAGCTGCTGTCCGGTGTGGGTATTCTTACGGGGTTGCTCAGTCTGGCGGCGGTAAAAAGCCTGCATCTTTCACGCGAAGAAATAATACACCCCTTTGAACCGGGATTTTCAGAAACAAAATACACCTATTTTGTGGATAAGGCGCTGCATTACCGCGGAAGTCGCATATGGAAGGAAGACAAAAAAATTGTTGAAACCCATATTGCCCGTCTGGTAAAAAGCGGCGACCTCCCCGAAGAAACCGCGGTTGAATATGAAGAAAAGGAAGATGTGAATGTATTGTACATGAACATCATGAACAAGTCCGAACTTCTGGGCGTGATCTTTATGCGAAACAGCGGAACCGAGGATAAAAATGCCGTCTATGTCAAGGGGCAGGAAACATACCGGCAGGCCCTCACCGACATCGGCACAGCGGTTCAGAAGATGCATATGGAGGAGATGAAAAATAAGAACCGCATTGAATATACCTGTGAACGGGTCATTAAGGAAAATCTTGACGGGGGATCCACCGATGTGGATACCGTGCTGAGTACTCTTAAAAATGATGGTCATGATGTTTCAGAGACCGATCTCTTTGCCGTTCTTCACGGCTTGAAAAAAGAAGGTGTTCTCCGTGTAAACGGACGCAGTATTGAACAGGGGGCCTAAGAGCGGTCTGAATAGGTCACACCAAAAAGGGAGTCAGTGTACTCCCTTTATACTGCCGGTCAAAACGCCCGATCCTCTTTTCACTGATCAACCGGCACAATCCCAGCCTGCTTCAAACAAAGCCACAGCGCTGCTGTATCACCAAAATTGTACAGCGCGGCCGGGTTGTGTTCTTTTTTAGGAGTAAGGTGTCGCACATGCGTATATCATACAGAATATGTTTCATATTTTCTCACGTCGCATATACGCACCATAGAGAGAATCCACAACCCCTAAAAATTTTTGGTATTGAAATGGTAATAGCCAGGTCGTATTTTGTTTTTGGTAATCCCATTGTTCGGTGTGCTTTGCAGGCCATACACTGCAGAGGTCGCAGCTCTCTGCCCTCCTTTTCCAAGCCGTGCAAAACAAAACTTCACGAGCACAGAGGGTTTATGTGATTCACATTGATTTGCTGCACTCTCCGGGGTTGAAAAACTATGTTATGAACACAGGACATCCGCCTCATCATTGTATAGAGGAGAACAGGGTTTAATGAAATATGATATGGATGAACAGCGTATTAAAAAAGGCTTTGGGATTATTCTTCGTAAACAAAGGGGGGACGGGGAGTACTGTCGTGTCCTTATGACAAATACGCGAATAGTTTTTAAAACATTGTCATTACATGGAGATATCAGCTTTAAGAAAACAGGAAATAAATTCTTACATACAATATCAATTCCATTGAGAGAAATACAGGATGTCTACCGTATTCCAGGTGAAAAAACTGGTACTGTCTGGTGTCCACGACCTTCTTCAATTCACATGGTTCTTTATAATACTATGGAGTTTAGATTTTCTGTATTCAACAAAGAGCAGTGGTTTTCATTGATTGAAAAAGCAACGATCAATACCGGTTACACAAAGAGTGAAATGCCTGCCACTGCATACGGAACATTTACTGGGACAAACTATGTCAGCAACAGAAAAAAGCTGGAAGAGGCAATTAATTCCAATTATACCGTACATAAGTGGGGTGGTATTTTTATATGTATTTTACTTTTCAGCGCCGTAATTATGGAACAAATCAATCCTGACTTTGGAGAAAAGAAGATAGAAGAAAAAAATACTACAGTTGAAAAAGCAGTGCATACTAACAGCCATCGCTCAGGACAAGCAATTGTTGATGCAGTACAACGAAATTCTCCAAAGCTGAGAGCAGTTATTTCAAATTACCCGGACATTGATGGGAAAGTTTTGTTTTCCATTGGGATTACCCCCCGTGGCGTTGTTGATACCTGTTTCATTGAAGAGTCTGATATTACAGACGCTGTGTTTCTCACAGAGGTGATAGATTCAATACGGACGTTTCAGTTTAATCCGGTTGCTCGGGCAGATGACTGTGTACTGATTACATATCCCTTTGTATTCACACATTAGGATGAAAACCGTGACCCCACACATGCGGTGCTGTGAGGTCGCTGCTCTCTGCCCTCATTCTCCAAGCCGTCCAAAGCAGAACTTCACGAACACTGCGGGGTCATGTGATTGACATTGATTTGCTGCACGCTATGGGAATCCACAACAGCGGAAATTACATTACAGGCTAAAATCATCCGACATCACACATTGTGGTGTTCAGAAGATCCGCCATGGGTATGTCGATTATGAATACAGATCGTAATGCAGGCTCCGGCTTATGGGTTTGTGTTTTTCCCCGGGTGATTGTTCAGCTTTCCCCGTCAGAGAACAGTACCCTGTGGATAAAATAAAAAACAGGGATTATCCCGGAGCCGGGCAGTATCTTTTTGACCTGCAACACACAGGCAATTATCCCACACCACCGCTCAGCTGTTTTCCCTAAGACGCCGCAGACATTCTGCCCGAACCGCCTGGAGAGCGGCAATCTGATTGAGCTGCCGGGTATCCCCCAGCACACCCCTTCCGGTCTGATCATTATCCAGGCGGATATAGAGCGCCGTAAGTTCATCGTCCAGCTCTTCCAGGAGTTTCTGAGGATTTTGGTCCAGTTCACGCGCATAAAACACAAGGGCATCCCCGATATCCGGTTCACCCTCATAATACCAATTTATTGCCATAGCATCCTTTTCCCCGATTATGACACATTCTGATCAGTGAGAAACGAGCGGTATTTCATATCGGATTCCAAAATATGGTGCGTCCACCATCGCTTCATAAACACAAGCATGTCCTCGGAAACAGCACTGGAATCGATCATGGCCTTCATACAGAAATGGACGTTTTTTTTGATAAAGGCCTCATGTTCCGTTTTATGCTGCGAAAATTCCGGATAGTCATGCTTGAGCAGGGCCTTTTCCTCCAGAAGGAAATGCTCCTCAGCGTAGGCTGACATTTCCTCAAGGATCTGAGAAATACCCTCCGAACCGACTCCCGTATTGTGAAAATCAATCAGACGGTTAATAAGATCAATTATACGCTGATGCTGTTGGTCAAAAAGCCTGACACCCACGCTGAATGACGAGTTCCATTGAATTTTATCCATTATTTCCTCTCCGTACAGAACCTGTTCCCCTATCCGGTCGTTATCGTACTATGCCCATCCATCCAAAACAGAGCCGCTGCCCCCCGAAGGGTATGTCTGCAGGGGGGCTGTATCCCGGCAGGACGGTGTTCTGCTGTCTGTTCCGAACATTCATATACTTCACGCACCATAAAAACACAAGGCAGTGTTATTTTCAGCCAATATATCCTCTGAGGAAAAAAAGACTGTAATTTATCTCTAATGTAGTATATTTATAATATAGGTTTTAACTGTTTATCGTGGGAGAATGCCGTGTATAATTTAAAAATAATGCTTATTCTGATACTTCTAACCTGGGTTCATGCCGATTTCGGTGTGCCCCCCGCAGAATGGGACGACTTTAAGGTTGGCCTGGTAAGTGATGGAGACGAGACAAGCACCGAGCGCCTCAATACTGCCGTCAATGAACTGGGGATACATATTGATTACCGCTACCGCTATATTAATGAAGGTGTTGACCCCGCGGGAAATGCCACAAAATGGGTATTTCCCAAGCCGGGAGACGGGGTGAATTATTCTGAAGTATCCATGGAACAGACCGGGACAGAGGCATCCTATGTTATCTATGTCCTCCAGGAGGAAGGCGGCACCAGTGCTCTGCTCAACAACGTTGACGATCCCATAAAGGCGCGCCATTTCTTTCATACCCTGCGCATTGTGGGCGAAAACATCAAGGGCCATAAATCCGTGGTCATAGTGGAGCCCGACACCTGGGGCTATCTCATGCAGGACCACTATGGGACTGAACCAAACCCGAATGTTGAGGTTGATCCCGTGAAGATACCCGCCCGGGTAAATGATATTCCCGATTCAAGCTTTTATGATACCACCATTCATCACGACTGGATATCGGGAGATCACGACACCATTGTGGAGCATGTGGAGCTGGATTTCTCCTATCTCGAAGACCTGCCAAATAATCTCGCCGGCTTTGGACGGGCAATTATAAGAACCCTGCACAAATATGCCCCGGATTCCTATGTGGGGTTTCTCGCCTCACACTGGTCGGTTAATCTGGGCCTTGACGGAAACGGCTGGAACGATTCGGGAATGGTCTGGTCTTCCCAGGAGCTCATCGATACCTCGGCGGCATTAAATATCGAATTTTTTAAAAAACTTTACTGGGGCAGTGTTGACGATGACCACCCCCTTCAGGAAGGTGACAATCCCGATTTTATCGGTGTCGAAAAAAACGGCTGGTGTGCCGGTACCTGGGAGGATTATGACGGCCGTACCAACTGGTACTGGAACGATACGCACATGGAAAACTATCTCTACTGGACAGAGAAACTTGCCCGGGGGCTCGACCTTCCCGTTGTGGGGTGGCAGATATCCATCGGGAATATGAATAATCCCAATACCTCGGATACGGATAATATGGCAAATGCCTTTAAGGATACCTTTTTTCCCTATTTCTTTGATAATGTTGATGCCTTTCTTGAAGCAGGGTTTATCGGGTTTCTCGTGGGAAAAGGCTTAAGCCAGGCTACGGATTACACCCTCCCCTCGGAAAACGTGGGTGAACAGGGCTGGTTTTTTACACACCTGCAGGAATTTGACCGCAACAGGCCCTATGATATAGGAGACGGAACAGGCTCAATTGATGAAAACATGCAGAGCCGTGACTATTCCCCGCTCTCATGGAATATTCATGGTCCAACACTCACCATTTCCCATGAGGATATCCAGCGGGGTGTTCTTTCTCTCCATACTCTGCAGGGGCGGGTGGTGCAAACACAGAGCTTTGAAAACGGTGCGGCAATTCTTGAAACTCCTGCACCGGGGCTGTATGCGGTATCGCTCAAAACTCCTGCGGGTATAACCCTGCGGAATCTGATCCGTTTTACCCCCTGATATTTATGAAAAAAGTTGACTGTGTTTATAAAATCTACATATATTACCAATGAACTACTGAACAAGTTTTCAACCATAAAAGGAGTTTATTTATAGTGCCAAGTTTAAAGGGAACACAAACAGAAAAGAACCTTCTTACCTCCTTCGCCGGTGAATCACAGGCGCGGAACAGATACACCTATTTTGCAAGCAAGGCAAGAAAAGAAGGGTATGTCCAGATCTCGGATATTTTTACGGAAACCGCAGACCAGGAAAAAGAGCATGCAAAACGCTTTTTTAAGTTTCTTGAAGGCGGTGAGGCGGAGGTTTCAGCAACCTTTCCCGCCGGTGTTATCGGCTCAACCCTGGAAAATCTCAAAGCCGCTGCTGCCGGTGAAAATGATGAATGGTCTTCCATGTATCCCTCCTTTGCAAAGACTGCACGGGAAGAAGGGTTTGATAAAATTGCCGAAGTGTATGAAGCGGTTTTGGTGGCTGAAAGACAACACGAGAAACGCTATCTTGATCTGGCAAAAAACATAGAAGAGGGAACAGTCTTCAAAAAAGGTTCCACGGTCATCTGGCGCTGCCGCAATTGCGGATACCTTCATGAAGGAGTGGAAGCCCCCGATGTATGTAAAGCCTGTGCCCATCCCAAGGCTCATTTTGAACTGTTAGGCGAAAATTATTAATTGAACGAGATATAAGGAGTAATTCTATGAGTAAATATGAATGTACCGTATGCGGCTATATTTATGACCCCAAGATCGGTGATCCGGACAGCGGAATTGAGCCGGGAACTGCCTTTGAAGATATTCCCGATGACTGGGTTTGTCCCGAATGCGGTGTTGGAAAAGAAGATTTTGAAAAGATCGACTGATTCAGACGGGAGCTTCGGCTCCCGTTTTTTTGCTCATTTTTTCCACGTTTTCACTCCCCTTCACTCTCCACCAATACTTCTGAGTATCCCCTTTTTTTGTACCCCCTGCTCTGTGCACGTGTTTACAAACCGTTGAAAACCCACTGACAATTCTTCTTCCGGTGACATCATGAAATGTACCAATATCTGGATATTGCTGTATCCACTCATGAACTTTTTGGTTAGTGTTGTCAACAATCATACAGAACTCCTGAAAAATGTGGCCAACCTATAGAATATAAATACGCGACTCACCTGTAAGGGAATTGGCCTGTAATACCCCAAAGCCCCCCTCATTGCTTTGAAATAAAAACAGAGCACACCGTGCCCCTTTGTTACCCATCCTCTCCACGACGCTCCTGTCGGGAGATACGATTCTTCACCCGGCGTACAAGGGGTGAAAGACGCACGGAAAGCGCACTGAATGTGGGGCCGTATTCCCGGGGTGCCACCTGGGCAAAATCATGCACATGGGTGTGGATCATAGTAATAAGCGGGTGCAGGGTTCTGCTCATACGAAAGGGAGGAACCACCTTCATGCGTTCCGCCGCGGCGTTACGACGCTCTTTTTCTCTCTTCCGCAGACGGCTGTGGAACTTCTGTGCCTGCTGCAGAAGGGGCTCCGCCCCGGCTCCGACCACGGCCTCCCGGGGAAGCTCCCGTACAATCGATGCAAAAAGGTTTATCTGCGTATACCGGGGAGCTTTGTGGAGGTTTCGATCATGACGGTGAATACTATCACGCACCGTGGCAGCATGAGCCGCCCGCGTCCCAAACGCCGTGATTTCTGCAGTAGTCTCAACATAATTCCGAAGATCTACAAAGGCCGCGGTAAACGCTTCTTCCGCTTCACGGACCCGGGCCGTGGATGTCAGCTCGTACGAGGCAATGGATTGACGCAGCTTTTCCTGCAGACGTGCAAGCTCTGAAACGGTGGTGACAAGAAAGGGGTTGTCTGTGTGAACTTCAGAAAGGACCTGTGTAAGAGACCGGGCCGCTGAATAGGTCTCTGTGGCATCATAGCGATAGGTATACAAGGCTTTCATACTCTCTTCTCCCTGTTGAATGGTGGTACAAACTTATATCCCTCATCTCATTTGTATGGCGGAAGGGCTCTATTTTTTCACTGCACGAGCATCTGAGTACTACTTTTTGCGGTGTGGAAAAAATCATCGGGCAGTACTGCTCATGTTTCATATGTCAGCATAATACACTCAAACATCAGTACTCATGTCCCCAGTTTCTGCACAAAACACGCAAACATTATTGCTCATATTATTTTCCTTTACATAAACCACACAAGCCTTAGTACTCATGCCACTTAGTTTTTCATAAAACACACAAGCCTTAGTACTCATGCCACTTGGTTTTTCATAAAACACATAAGCCTTAGTACTCATTCTCAATGCCCCGGCATAACGCTCGCAAACATTACTGCTCATATTCACTGCTTCTACACAAAAAACGCAAACTTTAATACTCATGCTCCATACATCAGCACAGGAGTTTTAAAAATCAGTACTCATGCGTTACACATCTGCATACAAAGGATGAACAATACCCCGTGTTCTTTGTACTCTGAAGCGAAACCCGCATCCTGTAACGCCACTGATATATACCTGTGTTCCTATTCATCACAGAGCAACACCCATGATATATGCATCGCAATACAACCGTCAAACTGTACCAATCATGCACCATACTTTTCTTTCATATTCTTTTCTGTACTGCCGTGGAGGACCAGTAAGGAATGCCCTTGGAATGCGGGGAAAAACGCGGGGTATTTGTGAAGCGGTGAAAATGCTGAGATTTCAAAGACCATACTTGAATATACGGTATTTTTACCCAACCCTGCATACATAATTTTGTATTTACAACGGCCCCGCCCTATCGATTTACAGCCCATGGTATGATTCCTCATTACCGATACCATATAATCGGATCGTACGGAATGAAGCGTCGGGATACACGATGTCCATTGTTTCAAGGGTGATCACACGGATCCCCCCTAGGGGTGCTATCGCATCATTGTACAGGCGGTGATATTTACCCGGGTGATCACCATTTATCACATCCCGGAGGCGAATGATCATTCGTTCCAATAATGCGAGGGTCGCCACCACTTATTCCCGCACAAGATACCG
>JBNJEI010000010.1:0-52851 GCA_051745755.1 Fibrobacterota bacterium | reverse complement strand
GGTAAATCCCAGAATGATAATCGGGTGCTTTTTTTGTCTAGTGTTCTATGCCAATAGTCTAACCATTTCCGGAATTATTACGGACACTGAAACCGGAGAGCCTCTGAATAATTCCCAAATAACCCTGCGACACGGAATACGCATTGGCGGAGGAGGAGCATGGAATATTGACTGGACACGCTTGGAACGCATCTGGACGGAAGAAGACGGCCGATATTCTTTTGCAGGATTGGAAGAAAGTGGTTTACGAGATGTGTATAAGGTTATTGTTGAACCCGAGGGGTACAACGCTCAGAAGTCTTCAAATATTACACTTGAGAATGATCTTGAATTGGATTTTGATCTTCTTATGGAAACAGAGGGGAAATTATCTGTTTCTGTGGTAGATATGGATAACACCCCGGTTGAAGGAGCCAGTATCTGTGCTGAACTCCTGGTAACAGAAGGGGAAATATATTCCGCATGGTCTGATGATAACGGAAAAATGGATTTCCCCGTTGTTATTGCTGGAAATTACCGGATAAACGTCTTTAAGAGTGGATTCTTAATTGCTGCAGAACACGCAAAAGTTGAAACCGATGCACACGAAAAAATAACGGTAACTCTCCAACAGACAGACTCTGACTATAAGGTAATAGAAGGTACATTGCTTAATCCTCAGGGTAATCCTGTTGAAGGGTATACGTTTCATGTAAAAGTCGGGTCCCAGTCGGATAGGGTAAATTATTTTGACAGAACAGATGAAAACGGTGCCTTCACTATTTGTGGAATAGATCCTCTGCACGAACAGTCCAAAACTGAGATAGACGTAGATGGGTATTTTCCTTTGGATACCATTTTTAATATACCTGGAGATACGACAACTGTTGTATTTCAACTTGTAGACGATGGTATACAGGTTATTCCCGATAATACCGTTTCAAAAGATTCTGCTTTTGCAGTTACACATACAGGTACTCATTACCGTATTTCGGGGTTGCCTGCAAATAATACCTATACCGTAACAGTCTATAGTCTCACAGGAAGGATTGTAATGCAAAAGAATATAAAATCGTTCTCCCGCATAATCTCCATACCTGCCACAGAGAACAGCCGGCAGCCGCTGCTCATTAATATACAGGATATCCCCAGCAGCTTTTCCGGTACAACAATAATGTATTAACTTTTGTGTTTCAGGGATATTTTTGAGTTCTTATACAACATTTGCCGAACATTTTTACTCAAACTGTGCGGTGAATATATTGGAAAACTAAATGACTGGAGGATATTCGTATTGCCGGCACTTAGACAGATAATCGTGACAGGTTGCCTGTTTTTTTAAATAATCAGCTATAACCATTTGATTACTATAGCACTAAAAAGAAATAAACAATCCACAAGTGCCAGAATATTGATTTACAGCTTAAATGCAAAGAATCGAATAATATTATCGTTTGTGAAATAATATATTATACTAGAAAAAGGATACTTGCGTTGTACTACAAACTGGGTGACTTTTGTCGTCTTACGGGACTGACCAGAAAAGCATTACTCCTGTATGAAAAAAAAGAATTATTACTCCCCTCAAAAGTGGATTCTCAAACAGGATACCGCTATTATTCAGATTCTGATATTATTCTTGGATCAAAAATAGCGTTTCTACGATCCCTTGATTTCAATATAAATGAAATTTTTGATGTCCTTGTTAAGGGTAATAAGGCATTTACGACTCTTATTACGTGCAAAAAAGCATTTCTTCTTGCGAAATATCAGAAAATTTCACACGCTCTCTATGCATGCAATATAAATGAACCGAAAATTGAGCCCATGTTTCCCACTATCATAGAATCCAGCATGTATTACAGTCATATCATAACCCTTGAAGGCGAGGGATCTTCTAAGGATGTATGTTCTCATACTCAAATATTAATGCACTATTTTAAACGTTATGGGTATAAGCTAATTGACAGCCCCTTTGTACTCTATTACAAAAACTCTATTCCAAATCATCTGAAGTTCAAAATATGCTTCCCCGTCAAACCTGTACAGATTATACATAAACCGGGTATTAAAATTGAGTCTTTCAGTCAAAAACGCGTGCTGCAAACAAGGCATTTCGGCTCCTATACAACCTTACATATCAGCTATAAAAGACTGGAAAAAATATGTACAGATATGAATACTGATATCACCGGTGAATTTGTGGAAATATACAAAACATCCAAAATAAATTCGCATATTAAGGATGAAACGACTCTTATCACAGATATTGGAGCCGTACTGTGCTGATTCTTTTGCAGCCATATCAGATCAGGCTGAAAAGGTTTTATGCATATGATATTATCCCAAGTAACAGTTTAAAGACACAATCAATTATATCCAACTCCCAACCTGCTACCGGCAGGAATTTTTTTAAAACTGTTATATTGACTCTTTAGCCACACGGTGAGTTTTTTAATCCAGACACGTTATATTCTCCGCTTTATTACCAGTATTAGCAAAGAACCTTTCATAACTATAATATCAAACCTGACAGGCACAAAAACACCCGGCATATGCGGATGTAATTCCTCTTATGCCGCCATTCAGCAAATTAATATTATTTACTGTAACAGCAACAGGAACGGAAATATTTAGAAGAATGGAAATTTTCAATACTTATTCAGCAGGCAACTCCACCAGATTCAAAATCAGAAAGAAATAACCCTTTCCAACAAAAAAAATACAATGTATACTATGGGCAGCCCTATACCCTTGTATAATCTACGAAACTGCAGAAACTGGTATGATATATTTCGATAATGCCGCAACAACAAAACCCGCCCGTGCTGTTTTGGAAACACACAGAAAAACCGCGGAGAATTTTTTCGGAAATCCCGGATCTCTGCATACCCTGGGAATACGTTCCGAAGCTCTGCTAAAGCAATGCCGACAACAGATTATTGCACTGCTTCAGGCCGACTCCTATCGGGTTATATTCACCGCTTCCGCCACGGAGGCAAATAATATAGCCCTTTTTTCTCTGGCCAGAAAATCAGCCGCCCGGGGAAAACATATCATATCCTCCACCATGGAACACCCTTCGGTGCATGAAACCCTGAAAGCCCTTGAAAAAGAAGGGTTCACAATCACCTGGCTCACCCCCGATGCACAGGGAATCATTTCTCCCGAAAACGTGCAGAAAGCCCTGCGCAGTGATACGGTTCTTGTAACCTGCATGAGAATAAACAATGAAGTGGGGGCCCTGTCCCCAACAGAAGATATGGCGCAGACTGTACGCTCCCATTCCTCGGCCCGATTCCACTGCGATGCCGTACAATGCATCGGTAAATACCCCTTTTCACTTAAAAACAGTGCCATGGACACGGTCAGTTTATCCGGTCATAAATTCCATGGGTTAAAGGGTGCGGGGGCACTGCTGATAAAAGGCAACCTTGATCTTGATCCCTTTATTCACGGAGGAAACCAGGAGTACTCCCTCCGCTCAGGCACTCCAGATGTAGCCGCTGCGGCAGCACTGGCAAAGGCCCTGCGCCTTTCCATGGAAGAATGTCATAAGAAAGTAGAAAAAATACAGATTATCCATGATTATCTCTACGGTGAACTGGAAAAAATGGAGGAAGTTGTGATCAATTCCCCCCGTCACGGTGCTCCCCACATACTCAATTTCAGCATACCCAAAATCACCGCAGAAACCGTGGTACACTCCCTGTCACAGGAAAATATTTTTATATCAACAGTGTCAGCATGTTCTGCCGGGGATACCAGCCTCAGCCGCCCTGTTTGGGAAATAACGGGGGATATTCACCGGGCCCGCAGCAGTCTGCGCCTCAGTTTTTCCCCTGAAAACACTCCTGATGAGGGAAGAGATTTTATTCAGATTTTTAAACGAATAATTAAAGGATTGCTATAATGATAGCCTGTGATGTAATACTTGTACGCTTTGGAGAACTCTTTCTCAAGGGAAGAAACCGACGACTCTTTGTCCAGCGCCTGATTGAGGGTATGCGGCATCGTTTGTCTGATTTTCCCGCCCTGCGTATCCGCCATAACAACCACAGCGCACTTATTATACTGCGGGGAGATGATCCTCAGCAATGTATAGAAAAACTCAACACCCTCTTCGGTATTCAATCCTACGGTTTGGGGTTTCTGTGCAAAAAAGACATGACCGCCATTGCCCGGGAAGCTGAAATTCAGCTCCCACGACTCTATGCCCCCCATACAAAGATCCGATTCTCCGCACGGCGCTCCTCAAAGGATTTCCCCCATGACTCCATAGTAATTTCGCAGATTCTGGCACGGCACATCAATGAAAACACATCCCTTGATGCAGCAGTACACGATCCCGATATATCCGTACAGGTGCAGATACGCAAAAAAGACGCGCTCCTTTTGTGCAAGAATATTCCCGGTCTGGGAGGAATGCCCGTGGGAAGCGCAGGAAAAACACTGCTCATGCTTTCCGGCGGAATTGACTCCCCCGCAGCGGCCTATCTTCTTATGAAACGGGGACTCTTTGTACAGGCCGTACATTTTGAATCCCCGCCTCACACCACGATAAAGTCCCGGCAGAAGGTTTTTGATCTGGCGCAGAAACTTGCGGCATTTATGCCTGACAGAAAACTCACCGTGCATACGGTACCTTTCACGGATATTCAAAGGCAGATTCACGCCGTGATTCCCGAAGACTACACCATGACCGTCATGCGGCGCATGATGTACAGAATATCCCACCACTTTGCAAAAAACAATTCCATTCCCGTACTCAGCACCGGTGAGTGCATTGGCCAGGTGGCTTCACAGACAGTGGAAAGCATGGCCGCCATAAACGAAGTAACCCCCCTTCCTGTGCTTCGTCCTGTGGTCTGCATGGATAAAACGGAGATTATTGCACTTGCCCGCCGCATCGACACCTATGAAATATCCATACGACCCTATGAAGACTGCTGTACGGTATTTCTTCCCAAAAATCCAGCGACAAAACCAAAGGGATATATGGCACAACGCTTTGAAGAAAAACTGGATATTGACCGCCTGGTAAATGAATCTCTGGAGGGAATAAAAAGCCATACCGTTGAAGCCGACAAACCATATATTTTAGATTCATCCACCACGGAAGAGATTTGCGATCTTTTATAACGGAGTACCACGAGGGACAGCAATGGAAAAAAAAATACTGCTTATTGCGGGTCGAATCAACAGCGGAAAAAATCACGCATTTTCATATTTGACAAAAAAACTTGAAGAAAGAAATCTTTCCGTGGAGCATATTTTCTTTGCCCGAAAACTCAAAGATCTCTGTCGCGACACATTTTGCCGGTATGGTTCCTATCTCAACAGTGAGCTGGATATAATCAGAAACACCCTTGAAGATCCGGATCTTCGCGCTCGCGTGGACAACCTTAAAATCACCCCCGATAACTGGTATGAACAAAAGAACGACTCAACACGGATTATACTTCAGGATGTGGGAACTATCTTTGTGCGGGATAATATCGACAGGGATTTCTGGCCAAAACAGGTTCTTCCCGTTATTGAACATTCATCCTGTAGAATTTGCATTGCCACGGATTTCCGTTTTCCCAATGAATATGCCGTACTCAAAAACAATCTGCCGCCGGACCACTCACTTATTACCCTGAGTATAGAACGCACCACGGAAACTAAAAAAATAATCGCGGATCACTCCAGCGAAGACTCCCTGAAAGATTTTTCCTTTGACTACACCATCAGCAATACCGAAGGTCTTAGGGAATTCGAAAAGAAACTGGATGAATTTATTCAGATCTTTGACATCTGAAGCGCTTTTTCGCGGACTTTATCCCGGAGAAAAGCTGGTTCTATACTTCGCACATGGCCACTTAACCCCAGTATCCAGGTAATCAGCTCTTCATTTACCAATACCCGCATTGATAATACGACACTACCGTCCTGGCCGTGTTCAATTTTCTGTGAAGGATGCCAGCAGCGTTCATGAACAAAAAAGCATGAGGGATCAAAGCTGATGCGTACCCTCTCAAGACTGCCGGAGGTCATAATCCCGAAGGCATGATATGCCCGCTGAAAATATTCATCCTGAAGAGACTGATGCACGGTGAAGGTATCGCTTCCCTGTTGCGCTTTTTTTATACGGCTTACATGAAATATCTTCAAAGTATCTTCCTGTTCCTTACGACCCAGTACATACAGAGAATCCCGATAGATAATCATACCGTAAGGTTCCAGAACAAATTCTGAACACCCCTTTCCCGGTTTTTCATATGTTATATGCAGTGTATAGCAGGCATAAATGGAATTTATTATTTCATCAATGCTCTCCTTCTGTGGAGAATAATTATGCACCGGTCCAAGACGTATTGAATACCCCTGCTCTCCGTCAATATCGCCCAGTGAGCCCACAGGAGCCGTAGCCCCCGTAATAAGTCTGATGGCCCGATCGATGGTATCCTTGAATATGGTGTCGTCAAAATACTGGAATATGCCGCGCCCCATATGAAGCGCCTGAATCATATCCTGAGTGAAGAAACTCCCTGCAAAATCGCTTTTGTTCTGAATCTGATATGCCCCCCGCTTTCCCGGCAGGGTTATTTTATAGCCCAGGGCTGAAATATCATTGAGATCCCGAAAGACCGTACGCCGGCTTGGTACGGTAATATCCCGGGAAAGCAGCCGATCTTCTATATCTGCAACAGTAAGCGGATACTGTGCCTCCACAAGAATCTGAATAAGCGTAAATACGCGATATACCTTTTTATCCATCACATCTCCCTTCTGCTGTCTGTTATATATCAATCCACTCACTAAAGCGCTCCCAAAAGACATTGCGGCACTCCGTTTCCATGGTGGAATAGGGAATGACGGGCATATCTCCGGGAAAGGAAAATTCCTTTGTAAGTGATGTAAAATTCTGTTTTCTCTCTTTTCTGTTCAGCTTATCACGCTTGGTGAGAATGACAAATACGGGAATTCCCAGCTCTGAGAGCCATGCCGCAGCTTCACGATCCATGGCGGTACCTTTTTTGCGCCGGTAATCAAGAAGCCAGAGAATGCCTGCCAGCTGCTCGCGGCTGCTACAGTACTCAGACATCATAGCCGACCACTGAGTCTTGTCTTTTTTGGATGCCCTGGCGTATCCATAGCCGGGAAGATCGACAAATTTAAGGCGCGGAGTAAAATCAAAAAAATTCAGCAAACGGGTTTTGCCCGGTTGTTTTGAAACACGGGCCAGCTTTTTCTGCTCGAAGATATGATTTACAAAGGAAGACTTTCCCACGTTTGATCTGCCCATAAGGGCAATCTCTATACCCTCGTGAACAGGGCATTCATCCACACAGGAAGCAGAGGTCAGAAAGGATATATTTGCATCCTCAAAGAAGGTGGTATACACAGACATAGGATTCCCATAGAAAAAAACCTTTGTCTGAATATACGTTTATCCCCTGGCAATAATTGGATTATTCTTGTTTTCCCGGCGCAGATTATCTATGCCGCCCTGACTTTTTACCTCCTGAATTGCAACCTTCCAGGCATCACGGAGATCTGTCAGATAACCAAGAATCTCCTGTACAGGATCATTATCCCGTTCCGTCACAGCACGGGTGAGACGGTGTAACATATATTCATAGAGGCTGTAAAGATTTTTCGCTATTTCCCCCGTATCAAGATTCAGGGAAATAAGCAGTTCCGTTATGGCATCCTGCATCTTATAGAGATGTTTTGTACGTTGTTCGATATTTGTGTATGAATCATCAAGAAGAAGAGCTCTGCGTCCTTCTTTAATGGCCACATCATAACAGATAATAATGAGTTTACCCTTGTCAGCGGTTTCAACATTTGCTGCCTTGTAGGTGCTGTATCCCTGTTTCATATCCTCTGCTCCTTGAAAAAATTATTCATCTTGTCTGCCTTCAGCCACACAGGATGTTTTATATTTATATTGTCGGTAGATTATACCGTAATCTTTAGCAGAAAGAATGAAAAATGCGTATAAACAGGGAAAAACAGGCAGGCTATATAGTGTTCACCCTGGCGGCTGTACTCTGCCTGTGGATTTTTTCTGTCTTTATATTTACAGAAGTCTTCCACGGAGATACACTCTACATTCGATTCCCTCAGACAGGCAATCTCCGTATAGATGATACCGTAACCGTTCGCGGCAGAGGCTACGGCGTAGTGCAGGATTTTCAGATTACTGATAATCAGTCTTCCACAGTTACGGTTGACTTATTTCGTCCGATTAAGATCCGCACAGGCTATACGGCCTTTGTGGAAGACCGAGGGATTTTTGGAAAACGAGCAGTGAATATTATCAACGGCCCTCCCTCAGAAAAGGTTCTCTCCCCCGACGATACACTGCAGGGATTATACTATGACGGCATAATGGATATACTCGGCGAAATCCATAAGTTTCAGGACGCCTATATCAGCCTGCGCACTACCATAGAAAATCTCTATGCAGCCTCTACCAATGAAGACACCCTGAACCAAAACTTTGCGGAAGGCATCCGAAACATCGACGGGATTCTCGACACCTTTGTGAAAAATATCATACTGTTCCGCAGGAAACTGGGGCAATCAGTGCCCGCAGTAGAAGAAAAAACGGCATCAGTGGACAGAAAACTTCGCAAAGCGGAGAAACTCCTTACGGATGCGGAGACTGTTTCAAACACCCATATTCCCCGCGCCCGACAGGCTTTGGAGGATATTTCTGAACTGTTGGACAATTCTGTTTCCCCTGCCGTATCCCGTCTGAACAACGCGCTGATTACCCTGAATGAAGATGCAGATACGGAAGAATTGTCAGACGCTTTAAAAGATGTTATATATTCATTGGAGGAAGCTCAGCACACTGCCCTTCGCCTGCGGCTGATAATCAGGTGTTACCGGGGAGAATAGAAAGGAATAATATGAGTACCGGATATACAAAAACCCATGAAAAAGCAGTTGTTAAAAAGGATGAAATCCGCGTATTTCTCAGTGCCCACGGACTTGAGAGTCTGGGTGAGATACAGTTGGTGGATCTTCCCGAGACGGGAAAACGCGTTGCCGCAGGAGAGGCGGTGTGCATGGTGGAATCACAAAAAGCCGCCACCGATGTGCATGCTCCCTGTACGGGCCGTATTGCCGCGGTAAATGAAGAACTGGAAGATGCCCCGGATTCTCTCCACAGCACTGATCCGCAAAAGTCATGGATATTCAGTCTGGATTCCTTTGACGAGGCGGAAGCTGTCCGTACTCTTATGAGTGAAGAAGATTACAATTCATTCATTGGATAAATACTGACACTTACACAGTTATAATAAATGCAGAAGCACAGAATGGCTTCGCCTTGTCCCGGACAGGGTAATTATCTATTTTGTGAAGAATCCTTTTTAATTGAGAAAGCATATGGGTAAAATAACTATTCTTTCACCGGAGGTGGTTGAACAAATAGCCGCTGGAGAAGTCATAGAGCGTCCGGCATCCGTGGTAAAAGAACTTATTGAAAACAGTATTGATTCCGGGGCTACCCGCATCAGCATAATTATTGAAGAAGGCGGAATGTCCCGCATCAGCATTACTGACAACGGCAGCGGAATTCCACGGGAGGAACTTCCCCTGGCAGTACATCGCCATGCCACAAGCAAAATTACCGCAGAAACAGATCTCTACAAAATTTCGTCCCTGGGCTTTCGCGGCGAAGCCCTTTCGAGTATCGCCGCTGTCAGCCGTTTTGAAATTACCAGCAGTAATGTGGGAGATGGTCTTGGATGGAAGCTTCACGGCGATGGAGGACACATACCCAAGGAGCCTGAGCCGGCACAGCATTTAAAGGGAACCACCGTGGAATGCCGTGATATCTTTTTTAACCTCCCCGCACGAAAGAAATTTCTGAAAACCGTGCGCGGGGAGACCATGAGCATTGTGAAAACACTGGAACAGGTCTTTTTGGCCTTTCCCAATATTCATTTTATCGCGACGGTGAACGGAAAAAAACGCTACGACACCCCTGCCGTTGACACACCCCTTATGCGCATTGCCCAGATCGCCGGAACAGAGATCGCCGAGGATCTTATCCACTGCACCGGTGAAACCGATGGCTATTCCGTGGAAATCTACATCAGTCCGCCCCACAAGGTTCAGGCACGCCCCCGCTATCAATCTCTTTTTGTAAATCTCCGCCGGGTTGACAATACCACTGCGGCTCAGGGGATACTTCGCTCCTTTTCAGAATTTATATCCGGTCATTTAAAGCCCAACTGGTTTTGTTATATGGATATCGATCCCGGAAAAATCGATGTCAATGCCCATCCAACAAAGGCGGAAATAAAATTTGACGCCCCGCGGGAGATTTTCTCCTTTCTTTACGGTGTGGTACAGAAACAGGTCAGGAAAAAACAGGAGGAGAATTTTCCTTCCGGACAATCCCGAAGCGACGGGCTGCACAATCAGGATTCATCCCTGTCTTTCTCCCTGAAAGAGGAATACGATGTACCTCTGCATCATTTTCCGAAATCCTCCCACCGGGAACAGGAAGAAACCAGCTACATCCGACGCAGCAACTCTGAAACACCGGAAAATCAGATTACCATGCCCCTTATCTCAAAGACATCCGGAGCAACAGGGGAAAAGGGAACAACCACAATCAACCATGGTGCACCGGACAGCCTCCCCTGTTTTCAGATACACAAACGATACATCATCTCTCCCGTCAAAGAGGGCGTGCTGGTGATTGATCAGCATGCCGCCCATGAACGGATTCTCTACGAAAAGATCCTTCACGAACTCACCGAAGGCGGGACAGATTCCCAGCAGCTCCTCTTTCCCGTAACACTCACCCTCACCTCAGAGGAAAAGGAACTCCTTATGGAAATCCGTGAGCTCTTTGAAAAAACAGGATTCAACATACAGGATTTCGGCGGCAAGAGCGTGGCAGTATCCGCCGTACCCGCCACGGGATATGTCAAATCAACGGATATCAGCGACACCATTCAGGAAATGCTTGCTGCATACCGCGAAGAAGACGATAAAGCCATTATTCCTTCCCTGCATAAACGCTTTGCCGCATCCTATGCCTGCGGAGCGGCAATAAAATTCGGCAGGGAACTTGGTCAGGAGGAAATGAACAGCCTAATGAATTCACTGTTCAGATCACAGAATCCTCATATCTGCCCCCACGGCCGTCCTACAATTTCAAAAATCTCCCTGGATGAACTCAAACGAAGGTTTTTGCGATAGATGAAATATGTGTATTTTAAAACCTTCGGATGCAGAACAAACGCTGAAGAAACTGTCGCCTATACAGCGGAGTTCTCTTTGCGGGGATATGAACGGACAAAAAACCTTGATGATGCAGATATTCTGGTCATAAACGGCTGTTCGGTTACCTATCACACAGAGCAGAAAATCCGCCGGTATATCACGGGTATGCAGAAAAAAAATCCCCGATTACAGATTGCTCTCACGGGATGCCTTGCCCAGCAATGGGCGGAGCAAAAAGACACTCCATCCTTACACTGGCTTATTGATAATACCCGAAAAAAGGATATTGCCGATCTGGTGACCGAAAACGCCGGAGGTGTCTTCTCCGGCCCTCTTACGGCATCAACCCCCGTTACCTCATTCCCATCAGTGGAACCGCCGCAGCGTTCTTTCCGCACACGTTTTTCTCTTAAAATCCAGGAAGGATGCGATAATTACTGCAGTTACTGTATTGTCCCTTTTCTGCGGGGGCCTGCCCGCAGCATTCCCCAAAAAAAAATTCTGGAACAGGCTCAAACCGCATTGAAAATGGGTTATCGTGAAATCATTATCACCGGCACCCATATCGGACAGTACCGGGATAATAACGCAACATTTACGGACATAATTCAGAAAATTCTTGCCATGGACACGAATGTACGCGTCCGCCTAAGCTCAATGAACCCCGAGGATATCACAGAAGAGCTCCGGGATCTGTTTCTCAGCACGCCCAGACTCTGTCCCCATCTTCATATCAGCTTCCAGTCTCTAAATGCCACGGTCCTGGAAAAAATGAACCGCTCTCCCAATACTCTACAGACAATTATTCCCCTGCTACATTCGCTGAGAGAGCATAATCCTCATTTTTGTATCGGCGGAGATTTCATTGTCGGGCATCCGGGAGAACGTCCGGATGATTTTGCACAGACCTGTGCAACCCTTGCAGACTATCATGTATCCTACGGTCATGTCTTCCGGTTTTCCCCCCGCCCCCGCACTGCTGCCGCGACCATGGGCGAAACTGTTCCGGAAGATATATCCCGGGAACGGAGCCGGATCCTTCGGGATATCCTCAACCGGCGAAAGCAGAACTTCTATGCACAGCAGAAAGGGGCGATCAAAACAATAATCAACGAAAAGACGGGAAAACTCCAGGGAATGACCGATAATTATATTCCCGTACGGGGAATGGATAACAAACTATTTCAAAGAAATCAGATCTATACGGTGCTTTTGGGAGATGTTGAAAAAAACAAAGTCTATGCAGCACCCTCTGATATAATGTAAATTATATATACAGAAAGAATTCAATAACAGGTATACCATGGGACTGATATCAAAACTCAATAAAGGACTTCAGAAGACACGAAATCAGATTTCACAGATAGTGGAATACGATGCAGCCATCACGGAAGAATTTTATGAATCTCTGGAAGACGCTCTTATATCCGCTGACGTGGGAACGGATATCACCATGGAAATTCTTGACAAACTGAGAAAAGAGGTGGAACTGGAACAAATGTCCGGATGCCGGGAAGCCTATGAGCGGCTTAAGCATCTCCTGATTCTTGATATGTCCATCAGAAAAGAACCGGATGAATTTCCGCCGAAACCATGGACCACCCTGGTAATCGGTGTAAACGGCGTGGGGAAAACAACAACCATCGGAAAACTGGCACGGGAGTATACCGATCGTGGAAGTCGGGTTCTGCTGTCGGCGGCAGATACATTCCGGGCCGGTGCAATTGAGCAGATCAGGCTGTGGGGCGAACGAAGCGGTGCCGCAGTTATTGCTCAGAGTGAAGGATCCGATGCAGCCTCCGTGGTATACGACAGTATGGAGGCAGCAAAAAAACGCGGTATGGATGTTATGCTCATTGATACGGCAGGACGTCTCCACAACAAAAACGAGCTGATGAAAGAGCTGGACAAAATAGTACGGGTCCTGAAGAAATCAAATCCCTGGACTCCCAATGAAGTATACCTTGTAATTGATGCAACCACAGGACAAAATGCACTGAAGCAGGCCAAGGTCTTTAATGAACTTATTGATATTACCGGTTTTATTATAACCAAGCTTGACGGAACTTCCAAGGGCGGCATCGCTCTTTCACTTACCCGCACCTTCAATATACCCGTAAAAAAAGTTGGTGTCGGTGAAGGTGTGGATGATTTGCAGGATTTTGAACCCACCGCCTATATTGAGGCCATGTTTGGAGATTTTAACCCCATACAATAAACAAGGGAGTTTGTATGCCTGTACAAAACACTGCCGCGGCAGAAGATAAAAGATTTTTGAAATTTGAAAAACACAGCACGTCCAATTCTGTGTGCGACCTCACAGAAAGCCTCCTTGATGATGAAGAAAAAAGTGCGAAAAAAACATTGGAGAACCTTTGGAATCTGAAATCCCGTCTGACGAACAAACCGGGAATACAGACGGTCGAAATGCTTATTGAATATTATCAGAATAAGATCGATCTGCTTCGGGATAAGCGAATAACCCTTCTTGACATCAATGAAAAATCCAAAAATCTACTGACGGAAAAACACAAATCAGAGGAACAGCTCTCCCACATCGGTTCAATTATCAAAAAATGCGATGACGGAATTACTACCCTTGAAAAAAAACGTACGGAGCTAAAAAAGAAACAGCGGGAACTGGCAAAAAAGTCAGACGATATTGATGCCCGCCTGAATGAAAACAACTCCCTTGTTATTGCAGGCCTGTACGAAAGTGTTCGTCCCGACGAAGTTCATACCCCACAAAGATCTGTGTCTCACGATGCAGCTCCTGAAAACACAGAGAATCCGGCCGAACCCTACGATATCCTTTTTGATGATGTGACCCATCGTCAACGGCGCATTCCCTTTCCGCTTATTGCCATAAAAAATGAATCGGGACGACTTATTTCGCAATATTATGTACAGGGCAGAAACTCCCAGGATATAAAAATATTCAACTGCATATTTTTCTCCACACGTATAAAAAACCTCGCTCAGGAACCGCACAATCAGTCATTAAAAAACATTGTGCTCCTATGCATCAAAGATACACAAAACAGGATTGCACATAATTCCGACTATGAATATGACAAAAGCCTGAATGAAATTATCAATAACAAAAATCTTCGTCTTCTCTATGAGGCTATTCAAAAATCGGACTTTGCCCTTGTAGCTGAATTTTCAAAGAAACTGAAATCAAAGATAAACTCCCTGGGAAACAACTACAAAGAACGTTTGGAAGAACAGCTGAACAGCACATATTGACCCCGGTGATTGCAACCCGCCAGTATGCTTACAACGGATAATCAAAGAAGCGGTGCAGTTGTGTGCAATTACCCTGCGGGTATAACAGTACTGATATTTTTCCATACAGTAGGACAACTCAGCACCGGCGTATGCAATACACAGCGCGCCGTTCAACTGAGACAGACATCTTGTCCGACGGAAAAAAATGCTGTCCATCTTCTTTTCGCAGTATCAGTATTCCGCTGTCACCACCTGAAAATAACCTGAAAGCACAGTCAGAATGATACCGGTGGGATACAGCATAATCCACAGGATGATTTTATTTAAACAAAATGGTGATTATCAGCATAATAGGATAAAGAGTACACAGTTGCGGCATTACTTCCTCAGGCCCACTGTCTTTTTCAAAAAGGAGCTTCGCCCGTCTTCATAGAGAAGCTGCGCCGCTATAAGATAGCTACCGGGACCGACCTTCTCTCCCGCACGATTTCGCATATCCCAGCGCAGTATATGTCCTGAAGCGTGTACGGAGGATTTTTCCTGAATATCAAGCACATTACCGAGGTTGTCATAAATTACCACACGAACAGCATCGGGCACAGAACTGCTCATAATGGCAAATTCAAAGCCCTGATTATCAAGGTACCCCGGATTTTTCCGCGGAAAAATACCCGTCCGGGACCCGCTGTATATGGTGTCAATATGGATTATATCCGTTTCTTCCACGGCAATTGTAAGAGTAAGCTGTGAAAACCCTTCGGGGTCAACTCCGTCCCGGGCAATAATTTTGAGGCTGTAATTTTCGTCAATATCATCAGCTTCGGGCCGTCCCGATATATATAAGAGACCGTCCTGCGGTTCTTCGGTACTCAGCCAGTGCGGCAGGCCCTCTGTCTCAAAAACCACATCATCGCCATCGGGGTCAAAGGCAACGGTTTCAATCTCAAGAAGAGAATCCCGATGAGCGGTTATCCTCCGATCGGAACCTTCGAAAACAGGCAGTCTGTTTGGCTGCACACTCATTTCAAAGGCCTGTAGAACAGGTTTTAACACCTCTCTGTCAGCGGCAGCAAGAACGACACGAAAATCGCCTGTATCATTACGTCCAGGCACCCCTTTCAGGGTTCTCGTATCTGCATCATAGGATATCCATTCCGGTTTTTCCTCCACCCGCAGATCGATGGAATCTCCGTCTGCATCAGACACTGAAACGTCATATTCCCATTCAAACCACTGCCGCACCTCGGTTTCCGGATATGATTCAAATACAGGTTTATGGTTTTCAGAAACTGTAAGCTCCACGGGTATTTCAAAGGTTTTCTGACGGGGATCGTTATGCTGCACAAGTATGGTATCTTCATAGGTCCCTTCGGTAAGGTCACCGGCCATAATCTGCACCTGTATTCGGGATGATTGGCCGGGAGCTACAACAAAGGTATCTTCGCTGAAACTGATTTCAGGCACACCTTTTTTTTGGAAAAATGCAACGGAAAGCTCACCGGCACCGTTATTTTCAAAAAGGAAGTCATAGTCTGCCAGTTCTTCCGAGCGAAGCGACGTATCAATAGCTGCATACGAAAGAGAAATAACCGGCGGCCGTGCTATGGTATACACCCCGGAGCGCCCGGATATACTTCCGTCGGTAACCCGGAAACGGGATGAATCAGCCGGTTCATCAGGCACACGCCAAAGGAAGGAGCCCGTATTGGGAGCTCCCTGGGCTACATCCCTCCAATACGTACCGACAACCCCCCAGTGGAGGTCTACATAGGGATCAATATCTCCCCGTGAAGTCCAGCGTATTTCCTGATCCACCCCCGCCCACAGAGTATCTCCCTCAGCGGGAAAATCAATAGTAATTTCCGGTTCAACGATAATAGAAAAATCTCCCGATTCATCGGCAAAAACACCGGACTCATCAAAGATACGAAAACGTACTTCATCATGGGCCTCAAAGGGTACCTCCCATTCATAAGAACCTTCATCACAGAGGGAGTCGGTAATGGACCGCCAGGTTTCCCCGGAAACCCCCCATTGTAATGACAAATGTTTTGGATCTCCCTTTGAACTCCATTCCACGCGGTGTTTCTCACCTGCAATAAGCGTATCTCCCTCTTTGGGAGATATAAGATGGAGCACTTCCGCCTTATCCTCAACACCGGAAACAACAAGGGAAAAATCCTGGGCACCTTCAACTAGAGTTCCCTTGTGTGAAACTTCAATACGAACCTGCGCAGCAGAGGAAACAATCCCTGTGGAAACCTTCTCAACATTATCCGCCGTATTATCTCCGCGTACAGCAGCACCGATACCGGTTAGCCGCCACGGCATATGTCCCGTTTCATCCACAAAAACGCGCAGATCAAGATCATTTCGCAGGGTTCCTCCCACAGGGTCGGGCCAGACAATTGTGGCAGCAATCTCCTCTTCCCCGCTGCCAAGGTACTCAAAGACACGGGTCTCGCCTTCCTGCAATCTATGCTCACCAATGAGACTGCCGTCGCCCTGGGCATTATTTTTGATAAGACGCGCAGCCCGTGCAGGGTGAATAACCCCCCAACCAAAGGACGCATCAGGCCCCTGAGTACCGGCGTCTCCAGCCGTATGCAGAGCGAGAGCTTTGAGAGTTGCAGCGCGCATGTACTGACGGGAGTGGGTTTGATAGTAATAATCCTGCATAAGTCCCAGCATTCCCGTTACGGCAGGGCCTGCCATGGACGTACCGCTCATATATCCATATTCACCGTCAGCTGTTGTGGAATATACATTTGTTCCCTTTGCAACCAGATCGGGCTTAACCCGAAGATCATTCTGCGTCGGACCCCGGCTTCCGTACTGAGCCAGAATCACATCTGCAGGATTATTCCAGCCTCCGCTTATTTCCTCTATGGCACCGGCGGTAATGATATTCTTTGCATTACCCGCATCGCGTATTGAAAACCAGTCTCCTTCATTTCCTGCCACTTTAACAGCTAGCTTATAGGGGAAATGCAGATGCAGATCGTCCCATTGAGCCGAAAGATTATCATAATAAACGGCATCTCCAACAACATAGGAATGCTGGGAGAGAAGCATGCCGTTGTGTTCAGCCTCAGCCGCCATTTCAGTAAGAATATTGTGCCAGCTGTACGATGAAAGGCGGCCCTTGTACGCCATACCGCGTGCAGCCGAATCAATACCGGCAGCAACCATTGTCCCCGCAATATGGGTTGCATGATTGGAATGGGCGCCGGTGCTTTTCTCAGTAACGCGGCCCTTCATTTCCCGGTGTACACTTAAGGGCGGCCCGGCATCCCATTGACCGAAAGCAGGAATATTTTCACCCGTCACGGACAATCCCATATCTCCTCCGGACCATATCTTATCCGCATGAGAGGTTTTGGCAGCGCCGAGATTGGCCGTTTGTGCGTATATGGGCGTTCCCTGATGCACATCAATAATTTCACGAACACCGCCCTGGTCAGTCTGTTCCCGACGCGGAATGGAATGCTCAGTAATATAGGCATCAACACGGCCGGTACGAAGCCGGGCCTGCTCAGCAAGACGCTTATGAAGGATGTCCTGTTTTTTCATTCGATCTGCAGGCAGTGCACCGCTGATAATAAGGAATGCTTCATCTGAAGTATCACCAGGAGAATCCATATCCGAAGCTGTTTTTCCCGGGGATATCAGAATATCTATCTCCCCCTGTGTAGTCATATCAAAGCGTTGTGCTGTAAAAACCGTGGTATCAGTGCGAATAATTTCTCCCTGATCAGTCACCGTTACAGGCAAAATACCAGTATTGGAAGCTTTCGCGCGGGCATGCATCTGAATATCTGCATCCTGCCAACCCACAGTCACTCGCACCGGCTGGTCGCCTGTAGGCTCAAGATGAATAAATCGGCCACTCTCCGGGGTGGTATTAAAATAATACCAATACTCATCCCGAACCGATGAAGAGGTGGGTATATATACTGTATCACTGCCTTCCTCAAAGTGGGCCCGGTGCAGCAACAGTGCATTCTGCTCCTGTGCTGAATGAGTAGAATCTGATAAAAGACCACCGCGCGCTGCAAAAGGTGTCTCTCCTTTCAAAACGGCTATGGGAATATGCATTCCTGCCGGTGTATCGAACAGAAGAAGCACGACAAAACAGAATATATATATACAGCGTATATGCAGCATTTTTTGTAAACCGCATACGTGCCTATAAGAATTCATTACGAATCCTCCCACAAAAACCTATACACGTAAGATACTACATAGGCAGGCCATTTTCACAAGAAAAAGAAAAACAAGAAGTTTTTATACAAAAATCTGCACTCTTTCCGGTGAATTATCACCATTTTATTTCTGTAATCCAATAATTTTTTTCATACGCCACAGGGTTCTGTCTTCATAGGTAACCTCCGCTGCAATAAGATAACTTCCCGCACCAACTTTCTGCCCCGATGAATTGCGCATATCCCATGAAAGGACATGCCCCGTTGCCCACGAGCCGGCTGAGTCCTGCTCATCCAGTATATTTCCGAGATTATCGTAGATAACAATCCGAACCGTGGCGGGTGCACCGGTCAATACGGTAAAAACAAAGGTATCTGCTGAAAGACTTTCGGGGTTTCGGGCAGGAAAAATACCCTGTGTATTTTCACCGGATATGGTATCTATTTGAACAATATCAGTACCCACCTGTATGGTAATTTCAAGCTGAGCCTGACCGGCTGGTTCAAACGTATCCATGGCGGCAACCTGAAAGGTATAATCCATCTCGGCATGGCTGTCATCTGTCCTACCTGAAATCTGCATTACCCCCGGCTCAGAATCTTCTGCAGTAAGCCATTCGGGAAGGTTTTCCACAGTGAGAATAACCTCGTCATCATCGGGGTCTGATGCGGATACTTCAAGAGTGAAATTATCACCGGGATCAAGGGAGTACTGGGTGTCCACATTATCAAACTCGGGAGAACGGTTTTCACGAATTTCAAGACGAACAGGAATACGTACGGCATCGGCATCGGGATCGTTATGGGAAATCACCACCGTGTCAGAATATTCTCCGATATCATAATTTTCCGCACTGAGTAAAATACGGACCGTTTCCCTGCTTTCACCCCCAATTTCCAGTTCCGTTTTGTCAAGAGAGACGGGACTTTCAGTATCGGGAAGATCCATGCCGACTAAGCTCAGAGAAGATATCTTCAGAGTACCAACAGTGGCACTGGTGTATTCCGGAGAAATGGAAAAACTCGCACTTTCAACTTTCGATAAATCAAGGGACGTTTCCTCCTCCACCCAGTCCGGCTGTGAAAAGTCATCCGGTACGTGTAATACCGTATCCTGTGCCGAACCGCCTGGGGCTAATACCGCCCGATGTGAGGTGCCGTTTTCTGACAGTCCAGTCTGATCCAGAAGCAGACTGATTTCATGATTACTGCTGTAGGTTATTTCAATTGTTTCCACCCCTGTAAAATCCTGCCCGGGGGATGCTGTCATAATAGCCCAGGGCCAGGAATCATCATCGGGCTGCTCCACAATGGAATATCCCATCACTGCAGTGCCGTTTTGAATAATACCGTCACCCGTATCTATTTCGGAACCGAAATCATCCGCATCACCACTCCAGTCAGCTACCTCAATGAAATCAGAAGGGGATGCGGTCTGAGAGATACTGGCATTAAGTACACCACGACCCAAATTGGCAATGTCAAGATCGTAGTGTGCCTCTTCATTATTGCGCAGGCTTGTATCAATAACCAGTTCAGGAACAGAGATTGCGGGTTTTTGGATAATCGAAAAGTATTCAACCTCATCTGAGGCATCACCTCCCACTTCACTGATACGCAACGCACAGTTGTCATGGGATGTATCGGGCACATTCCAGGTGTAGGTTCCGCTGTTTGGAGCGGAGGATTCAATGGATGACCATTCACCTCCTGCATGACTCCACTCAATATGGACATTCTCAATCTCACCTTCACTTTCCCAACGAATAACGTATTCAGATTCAGCCATAAGCTCTTCATCCTTCGAAGGAGAAAGAAGTGTCAGTTCAGCGGGGCCGTCCAAATCGATATGATGCGGTCCGCCGGGGCGTATATTAAGCGCCCAGTCATCCCGGCTGCTTTCATTCTGCTTAATCTGCCAGGCGGATTCAATATCCATGCTGTCACGTACCGTATTGATCACAAAATCACGCCATGCCGGTTCTGAAGATCCCATATAGAGCTGGACATTATCACCGGCGGACATATAGACAGCGTCGTTGTCCATAAATGCTGAGGCAAGTGTATTACCTCCCACATAGCAGGAATTAATGGGAAATACCCGGTCTTTTACCCGCTCCTCTGTTATATCACGGGGGCTCAGGGAGGTCCCGTCTTCAAGATGAAGATTTCCCCGTTGATCCCCATGACCGATCCGTCCCCAGAGCTTAAGATTTGGACAGGACAGATAGTTGAGCACCTCAGTCCGCCCCTCATCTGCTTCAAGATAGACAACATTTATCCCCGCTTCCTGCAGAGCATCACGCACTCTACGGCCGTTCTGCCAGGAGCTGGCAACCTCTGTCACTGCCGAAACCAAAATCTGGACATCCGAATCAGGACAGCTGTACGATTCAAGGGGACACCCCTCTTCTTCATACTCAAACAGATCATCGTACAATTTCTGCGATACCTCTGTCACCTCTTTATCTTCCACAAAAAGCCGATAGAGATCTGCCGCATAGGTATCCCTGCGAAGAGTGGCAACATCAAGATATTCCGCATTTACAATGACCCGGGCCTCAAAATATGCAGAGTCTGATAAATCAAGAACGGAAGTTACCATATCTTCCACCTGATTTTCAGACAGCGGTTCAGGAATCCCATCGGAATAATTAATAATAAATGATACGTCACCCCACAGAGTAACAGTCATAAAAAACATCAAAAACATCGTTGAAACACTAATTTGTCTTACCATACCATATCCTTTTTGCATACCCTTCAGTGAATTTTTCCTAACAATGACCGATAATTAAAACATAGCTCTTTTTCAAATAATTACAGTTTATTCTCCCCACCCCCCCTATTAAGTGTGGACAATAATGTCCACATTAAAGATGCAAAGGAATAAATATTTTTGATATTTTTAATTATTATATATTTCAGGGCAACACGCGCGTTTTCGATTCATATGAGAAGCTTCGCCAGCATATTCATATGGGATCAGATATATTACTGTCCAGAACATATTACATATTATTTTTCTGACAGACACAGATAATCCAAGCAACATGTCCCTCCCACAGTGGTTTCTGCATATAGAAACACCTTCCGCCCCCGTATTCTACTGACTCTTAATGTCATCTTTCTTTCCCTGAAAGACGTTTCACCACCAAATAGGCGCGCATTCTATTTTTAAATGATACTACAAACACAGGAGGTATGTATGGAAACAGTTGCAGTACTTGGAGCAAGTCCAAAACCGGAAAGATACTCACATAAGGCTGTACAGCTTTTAAAAACGCATAATCACCGGGTAATACCGGTCAATCCAGCAGGAAAAGATGTGAATGGAGAAACAAGTGTAAAATCCCTCGGGGAGATACAGGAACCCCTTGATACAATAACCGTATATGTTAATCCCCGCAGAGGTACAGCCCTTATTGATGATATTGTGTCTGCACGTCCGCGGCGGGTTATTCTGAATCCCGGAACAGAGTCTGAAGAGATGGAGAAAGTATTGCAAAACAATGGCATTGAAGTTATACGTGCCTGTACCCTCGTACTGCTGAATACGGGACAATTCTAACATATTTCCAGGGTTCTTCCCTCTGGCAGAGCTTTTTTTTCATCTGTCACTAGTATTTTTTAGCTGAAATTAATCATATGATGTGCTGCTTATTCCATACGAATAAGATCGGGAATACCGATAAAGTATGGGGTTAGCAGGGACCTCGGAGGTAGCAGCTATCTTCCGTCACCCATTCTTACTGCGAGGATACTACCTATATGAAAGCCAAACGGCAGCAACATCTTATTTCTTTTTCTGCATACTGCCCAACAGCTCACTCCGATATATGAAAAAAGACGAATCAAAAAAGCCGCCCCGAAAAAGGGCGGCCTGAGAAAAGAGATACAGTAAAACCTATCTGATAGCCTTCATATCCTCCATATAGGTTCGCAATTTCCTGCCGACAATTTCAACGGGGTGATTTTGAATTTTGCTGTTCACCTCAATGAGTGTTCGGTTGTCAACTCCTGTATCAGATATATCCAGACCGGATCCGATAACATCCGTGGAAACACTGCTCATAAAATCCTGCAAAAGAGGAACACAGGCATTGGCAAAGAGATAATTGCCGTATTCCGCCGTATCGGAAATCACCACATTCATCTCATGGAGTTTCTTACGGGCAATGGTATTTGCAATAAGAGGTACTTCATGCAGGGATTCATAATACGCTGATTCCGGGTAAATACCGGTATTGGTCATCGTTTCATATGCCAGCTCAACCCCGGCTTTTATCATGGCTACCATAAGAGGAGCCGCGTCAAAGAATTCCTGTTCGGAAATGGTTACACCTTCGGAAGAAGACTTTTCAAAGGCTGTCTGCCCTGTCTCTTCACGCCATTTCAGGAGATCTGCATCATCATTCTTCCAGTCTTCCATCATGGTTTGAGAAAATGTACCGGAGATAATATCATCCATATGTTTTTGAAACAACGGCTGCATTATTTCTTTCATTTCCTCAGCCATCTCAAAGGCTTTGATTTTTGCGGGATTGGACAGACGGTTCATCATATTGGTAATACCGCCGTGCTTCAAGGCCTCCGTAAGGGTTTCCCATCCGTATTGCACCAGACAGGATGCATATTTCTCTTCAAGACCTTCTGCAACCATTTTATCGTAGCAGAGAAGCGAACCTGTCTGAAGCATTCCGCACAAAATAGTCTGCTCACCCATAAGATCTGATTTTACTTCCGCCACAAAGGACGACTGAAGCACACCCGCACGATCTCCGCCGGTTCCGCAGCAATACGCCTTGGCTGTTTCAAGTCCCTTGTTTTCCGGATCATTATCACGGTGATCAGCAATCAGAGTGGGAACACCAAAACCCCGTTTATATTCTTCACGTACTTCAGAACCGGGAGATTTGGGAGCCACCATAATGACAGTTATATCATCACGAACCTTCATCCCCTCTTCAACGATATTAAACCCGTGGGAATAGAGAAGTACGGCGCCTTTTTTCATAAGGGGCATGATGGATTCCACAACAGGAGTATGAAATTTGTCAGGTGTCAGATTTGCCACAAGATCAGCCTGGGGAACCATGTCTTCAATAACACCGACGGAAAAATTGTTTTCAGAGGCATTTTTCCACGACTGACGCTTATTATCAATGGCAGACTGGCGCAGCGCATAGGATACATCAAGACCGGAGTCTCTGAGATTGAGCCCCTGATGAAGTCCCTGGGCACCACAACCGACAATAACGATCTTTTTGTCTTTCAGGGCGGCAACGCCTGAAAATTCATCCCTGTTCATAAAACGACATTGTCCCAGCTCATTCACTTTCCGCGCAAAGGAGAGGGAATTAAAATAATTTTCACCCATACTGAATATCCTTTAATTTAATGGTTTCTGTCACCCTGTAAACCGGAAAATATACTATGTTGTTCTCAATGGCAAAATAAGCCGGCCATTATGTAAAAACAATGGTTCGGTTATTGCAGGAGATTACTTTCTTATCGATATGTTTCTGTACCGCCCGGGATAAAACCTTTCGTTCCACATCCTGGCCGATTTTAATAAAATCCTCCACACGGAATTTATGATCAACACGTTCAACATCCTGCTCAATAATCGGGCCGGCGTCCAGTTCTTCCGTAACATAATGCGCGGTGGCACCAATGATTTTCACTCCCCGCTCATAGGCCTGATGATAGGGACGGGCCCCGGGAAATGAAGGAAGAAATGAGTGATGGATATTGATTATGGCATCGGTGTATTTTTCAATAATTTCAGGAGGGATAATCTGCATATACCGGGCAAGAACCACAAAATTTATGTCATATGTATGCAAAAGCTCAAGATGTTTTTCAAGGGCCTCATGACGACGGTCTTTTTCTACGGGAACATGGACAAAGTCGATACCGAAGCTTTCCGTTGGTTTTTTGAGATCGGGATGATTACTTATCACCAGCGGTATATCAACGGATAATTCCCCCGCCTTCCAGCGGCTGAGAATATCATAATAACAATGTGTGTAACGTGATACAAAGAGTGCCATTTTCTCACGATTCTTTTTTCGGTAAATCTCTCCGTAGAGATTGAATTTCCTCTCCACTTCATGGGTAAATATCACCTGAAAATCTTCCAGGGAGGTGTTGAAATCATTGAGGGACCATTCCACACGCATAAAGAAAAGAGAATGCTCCCGATCAACATGCTGGTCAAGATAGAGAATATTGGCACCCAGGCGTGAAAGCAATGCAGATATAGCAGCTATAAGCCCTTCTCTGTCGGGACACCGGATAATCAGAATTGCCGTATCTTCGGTTTTCATAATCTGATTTCTGCCTTTTTTAAAAATATTTCGTGCTACAAAATATATTATAGCTTCACAAAAGGAAATGAGGACACTCCATGGATTTTTTAAAAAATATAACCCACTGGATATTCGATATGGACGGCACACTCACTGTCCCCATTCACGATTTTGATGAAATACGCCAAAAACTGTGTATTGATCCTGAGGCAGATATTATTACCGCAATTAATTCTCAGAAGGATTTGCAGAAGGCGGAAAAAATGAACCAAATACTCAGGGAGTTCGAAGCGGGATACGCCGCACGGGCGGAAAAGCAGCCTTATATTGAAGATGTTCTGAAGAAACTTCGGGAAAAACAATGCTCCATGGGAGTTATTACCCGCAATACGAAAGAATTTACCACGGCAACACTCCAAACAACAGGTTTGACATCATATTTCTCCCCGGCCCACATCCTGACGCGGGAATTTACACCTGCTAAGCCCGACCCTGCTCCGATCAGATATTTTCTGGAAAAATGGCAGGCTCCTCAGAATGCCACCATTATGATCGGCGATTATCGCCACGATATTGAAGCAGGCCGTGCGGCAGGGGTCTATACACTCTTTTTTGATTCAGGAAAATCCGGATCCTGGAGTTTTCTTGCCCATACCAGCTGCCATTCATGGAAAGATGTTTTAAAGGAGATCTGATGCGCTGCAGTAGTGCACCCTTCGTATTGTTACTCATTCTACTCCCCTTCTGCATACACGCGTATGGAGCTGATGCCCCTTCGGACTCTCTGTCAGAGCGTACAAAAAAAGATTCACTGCGTGACACGACCCTCTCACTTCTTGCACACCAATTTGAGCCCTATTACAGTTCGCCCCGGTCAGCTGATACTCTTCTGGGCCTTCACTCCCTCTATTCATATACACTTACGCGCAGCGATTATTTTCACTGGGAGGATCAGCTCCGGCATTCACCCTCATGGATTCCTGTCTATTATACGCCCCGCTCCCATCTCAACAAAGCCCTTTTCCGTGGATATACCGTACCGCTGAAGGGCAATCGCCATTCCCGCCTGCGGGGTATCCATACCCCCACCCTCGCATTTCTACCTACCCCGCCGGTGCGGGCGGGAATGGTTGAGATAGGGAATAACGGAGCTCTGACACCGCGGCCCCGTATGAGTCCCGTGGCAGCCACGGATATATTTTTTGCCACCGAAACAGGCCTGTTTAACGGCAACACCCTTGATGCCCGGTTGATTCGGAATCTGACACCGGAACTGACCCTGGGAGTTTCCATGAGTTTTATGCATCTGGACAGCATGGATTTTGACCATAACAGCGGCTCCATGTATCAGTTCTATAGAAATATGGGCATTCCCCAGTCTCATATCTCAGATACGGGAACCAATCCCCTTTCCCTTTCACGACAAACCACCATGGACCTTATCTGGGACACCACCCAAGCAGCGGTTTCTTTTACCTATGCTGATTTACGCCATGACATTCCCCAGACCATTGCCGTTGACAACCGTGACACCACGCTTTTTATACGAAATAAAGATTTTTATGCACGCATGGAGGCAGAAAAAACACACGAAATAACTCATGCATCGGATATTACCGTTTCTGCACTTGCAGAACATATTACCAACCGCCAAAGTGCAGGGATTCCCGATCTGCAGTTTTCCCGGGGGGGAAGCAACTCCTCTCAGGGAATCGCAGCAGATTATCGGTATAACGCCACGGATAATACGCATCTTCTTTTTTCCTCCCGATTTAATCGGCTGGAGACAAAGCATTACACCCATGACACAACAATTATTCACACCTATGATTTTCTAATCGGTGACAGCCTGATCGGTGATAATTTCACCCTCGACATCCGGGGCGGCGGAACCTATATAAATGATGGCAGGACTGACAGGTATTTCGCCCCTCTACTCCACGGAGAGGGAGATTATTCCCGCAATGACCTGAGTTTATCCGCCTGGTTTTCTGCTGATATGCACCCCCTGACCGTTCCCTATGACAGTGCTGAGATACCCCCGATCCGTAAACCGTCAGGGGAAACATCCCCCTACCGCAATCCCTATACCGGAGCAGGGGCGGAACTGATTTTCAAAAAAAGCCGATTTGAACTCCGCGGTTCATATTCACGGGTAAAAAGCCCTGATGAAGAACAGCATTCATGGTATATGCCGGGATCTTTGCCTATTGCAGATATGCCCACGGATGTTGTGTCCCTGGGAGGGTCCCTGGGTACACTGGGCCCCGTGCTTCTTACGCATGATACCTATCTGTCAAACAGTGCACCCCATTTACGAAATCTGGGGGGCCTGCGACTTCATTTGACACCGCCTTCCCTCCACAGAAGAGTCTATACGGATCTTATGTATTCGTATTGGAGTAAAAGAATATACCACAGTTTTTTTGATTCCCAGGATTGGAATAAGGAAATAATTGATATTTCAGCAAAATTTGCTGCAGAAATAAAAACCTTTCGGTTTTACCTGAAGGCAGACAATATTCTCAACAGAAATCACGCCTACGTTACGGGATACAAAATGCCCGGTATAACTTTTCGCTGGGGATTTTCCTGGTCGATAAAGGGATAGAAAGTTATGATTTTCGTTTGCGGAGGATATCCGCCAACCCCTTGATGGAGGAATCCGAAGAGGTGCTGGTTGAAGCCTCCCGGTTTTCCTGCTGAATCCTCTGATATATTTCTTCACGGTTAATGGGAACTGAACGCGGTGCCTCAATGCCAATTTTCACGGAGTTATTGGTAACCTGGACTACCTTAATAACGATATCATCCCCGATACGTATTGCTTCATCTTTTTTCCTGGTAAGTACAAGCATAGTCAGTCCCGGACCAAAGGTTCTTTCGTACTGTATTCATCACTGTCGAGCAAAATCTGTTTTGCCAGGCGGTTTTTGGTATTAATAATCACCGGTCCGGCCAGATTCACTGTGGTATCCGCCAGATCATCCTGAATAGTGACAATAACGTACATAATAGCATCATCTGCAGAGGTGATCTCAAGATCCCTTATAAAGGAATCCGGTATATCGGGATTATATTCAGGATGCACGCAGAGGGGATTTACAACGGCAAAGCGCAGATCCATTTCATCATCAATATTGAGAAGCCATTCAAAGGGGGCTATATCCTCTTCCTGGACAATAACAAATTTCTTTCTGTCCGGAAAACCGGGAATACCATCGGTAAAGGTAAGAATATCACTGGCAAAGTATTCTGGTCTATTGGCTGTCACTAAAAAAACCTCACGGAAGTGGCGTTCAACATAAAATATCTGTAATCGAAAGAAAAGTAAAGTGTTTTTCCTTAAAATTAAAAATCAAGAAGGGACATAATCTGCTGGGGAAATGAATTGGCCTGTGCCAAAACGCTCACCCCGGCATTATGCAGTATGGAGAGCTTTGTTCTCTCCGCAGATTCCTCCGCCATATCAGTATCGCGGATAACGGAATCTGCAGCGGTAAGATTCTGGCTCATGCTGTCCTGATTCCTCTGCGCATGATTCAGCCGGTTCCCATAGGCTCCTACATTTGCAAGCTCGGAATTAAGAGTACTAATTGCGTCATCAATGGTACCAATTGCATCCTGAGCAGTGGCTGCATCTGTTAAATCTATGCCGTCCACATCAAGCCCGGCATTATGGGTCCGCATATCATTCAGACGGATTCGGAAAATATCCGTATTATTGTCAAATCCTGAACCGATATGAAGCTTCCCCCCTTGGCCCTGGCCCCAGGGGGCACTACCGTTTATCAGGGGATTACCATTAAACTCAGTGGAGTCTGCTATTCGGTCAACCTCTGAAAGAAGCTGATCAGTTTCACTCTGAATGTATTCCCGGTCTTCCTGAGTCAGAGAACCATTGGCGGATTTTACTGCAAGCTCCCGAACACGGTTCAGAATATCTTCAATCTCGGTGAGACCGCCGTTTACAATATCCAGAAGTGATCGTCCGTTCTGAATATTCTGGCTGCCCATTTTCATATTTTTTGTTTCCATGCGGAGCTGTTCAGACACACTGTATCCAGCGGCATCATCGTAGGCAAAATTTATTTTTTGCCCCGTTGAAAGCCGCTCAATTGATTTTGACAAACGTTTTTCTGTTTTCATCACAGTGTTTGCTGTAATCATTGCGGAAATATTATGATTTATACGTGGCATGGTTTCCTCCTTGAAAACTCATTAATTCTATAAAAAATCCATTAAGGACTGCTGCATTATCTGCGCAGTTGACTTGAGAGCGGCATTAAATACGGTCTGTGCCACAGAAAAGTCTGCAACAATATCCGCATAATCAGCATCCTCAAGCTCTGAAAGACTGTCAACGGTCTGTTCCTGCTGAGTAGTATTCCGTTCCGCCGTTGTTTCAACAAAATTTATGCGTGCTCCGTTTTTGGCCTGCGCATTCAATACCTGTTTTGCTGCGGTATCAAGGGATTCCATGGAATCCTGAATTGCATCGGTATCATTTGCCTTCAGGGCATCCCCCAGTTCAACAAGACTTTTAATTGGATCCACATCATTGCTTGCCTGAAGATCGAAAAATGTCGTATTCACAGGAACAGATATGCCGGACTCTATCTCTCTCATTATGCGGGAATTGGTACTGATAGGATTACCGTATCGGTTTTCACTTTCTCCCACATGTTCAAAATTAATCCGTATGTTGCCAGGATTATAATTTCCCGCCCCGGGAGTATAATCCGTATCTGCACCATGTGTCGCCGCATCGGGTATAAAGGTGATAGTACCATCCTGATAATCTATGGAATAATCCTCTCCTTCAACCAGCTCTGTACCTGCCACCTCAATTGAAAATGATGCAGGAACGATCTGCTCTACCTGACGGTGATTGTCCGGATTGTCCGAACCTTCTGCAGATATAAGCTGAAATGTCTCGGGACCCACGGGATCTGTTCCGTCGAAAAAAGCCATATTCCGTTCATTATAATCAACACCGTCATGAGCACGGGATTCTTTAACCGGACGGGCGGCCATATCAGTGTATGAACCTGAGAAAAGATAGTTTCCCCGATAATTGGTGTTGGCAAGGGAAGACATATGCACTGTCAGCTGACCGATCTCTTCAGCAATCTGATTCCGTTCTTCGGCAGACACGGAGTCATTATCCGCCTGAATAGCCAGCTCATTTGCACGCTTCAGCACTTCATGCATACTTCCCATTGCCGTATCTGTCACCTTCATCCACGATTCTGCGTCATCCATATTTTTTTCATACTGCTCCAGGCGATATCGCTGGGAGCGGAATTTCATTGAATTAACCGTATCCACGGGACCGTCAGAAGGACGCTCCAAACGTTTACCCGTAGCAAGCTGCCGCTGCAGACGCGCCAATTCATTATACCGATTTTGTATTACATATTTGGTATGTCTGTTAACGGAATTAAACGTGGTCCTCATAGGCCCTCCTTAGATATTCATCAAGACATCAAGCATCTGACGGACCGTAGTAATTATCCGTGCTGCCGCCTGATATGAATTCTGATACTTTATCAGATTTGACATTTCCTCATCCAGGGATACCCCCGCAACGGAATCCTGCCGCTCCTGATATTCCTGCACCAACCGATCACGGGTTTCCAGATTTGACCCGGCCTCCTTACGGTCTATACCCAGCTCACCAATGGTGGAGCCGTAAAAATCACTGAAGCTCATATTATTTTTTTTCCCGTCCTTTGAGCTCATGGTCATTGAATCACGGAGTTCAGCTATTTTAATTGCGTTCTCATTATTTCCGGGGCCTGGGAAATTACCGGACATATAATCAAAATCAACGGTTTTATCATTGCCGTCATACCCGTTATTCATCATTCGTATGGTACCGTTGAGATAATTCACGGCATAATCCGTACCTTCCTCCAGAACGATTTCATCTCCCCCGCCGGTCATGGCCTTTACTACTACAGATCCGTTTACGATATTGGAAGCCTGCTCGGTACCGTTATCCTTGGTAAGATCGACCCAGTCTGAACCGGTATTGAGATCCGCTGCATCAAAGGTATTTGTGGCGGCACCGTCAACTGCCCCTCCGCGGGCTGCTGCAATATTATCTGTATCGGATGCGATGGTCTGAGACACAGAAAAATCCCGGGCCCCTGTAACCGTGGGATCGAAAAAATCAAATCCTGTATATCCGTTCAGGTTATACCCGGTGCTGTGCTGTTCATTTATAACTTCCGTTAAGGAAACGGCCAGGGTATCTATATCTTCACGGTATTTGGGAATATAATTATCCCGTGTTTCCATAAGTCCCTTAATTTTTCCCGCACGGACATTCATATCCTGCCTGCTTCCTTTAATCCGTATGGAATAACGGGCCATATCTCCCTGTCGATCACCGGATTTCTCATATACTTCAAGTTCATTCACCGTGGAAGGGGAAACAAGTATATTTCCACCGGAGGTTATGGATATAGCCCCGCTTCGGTCTTCCCGTACATCAACATCAATCTTCTCGGACAATTCCTTCAGAAGCTGATCTCTCCGGTCACGACTGTCATTGGCATTTTGGTCAACAAGTTCAACGGAAGTAACCTCCTTGTTGAGATCATCAATCTCACGCAATATTTTGTTAACATCCCCCACTTCCTGACCTATCTGTTCATTCTGGGCGTTTTGCAGATCCCGCAGCTCATCATCGGCATTTTTAAAAACACTGGTGAGTGTTTCACTCTGTGTAAGCAACATGGTCCGCGCCGCCTGATCTTCAGGATTATTGGCAAGATTTTCCCAGCTGTCAAAAAAAGATTCAATATAATGCTGCAATCCCACGTCGTTGGGTTCCTTTAAAACCCCTTCAGCTGTATTCAGAGCTTCGTCGATAGCGGCGTTCGTTCCCCGGTGCTCCAGCTGTTTCTGTATCTGTGCGTCAATATGAGCATTTCTCATGCGCTCAATGGATAAAACATCAACCCCCATGCCGATCTGTCCAAAAGCTCCGTCTTGACGATAATCAGCAGCCTGGGACAATCGTTTCCGGGAATACCCCTCAACATTCGCGTTGGAGATATTCTGCCCCGTTACATTGAGGCCGAGCTGGGCCGCATGGAGGGCACGATTTCCCGTATTTAATGATGACGATATACCCATTTTACAGTCCTGCTATATTTTCCTGTTTACAATATTTCTGTTATACATACTTTTCTCTCGTTTCTGATTATATCCTGAATCTTCCCGATTCATACCCGTTATCATCTGTATGTCTTCTTTTACCACTGCAAGCTTTGTCTTGATGATTACTTCGTTCTCTTTACTAATTGATCGGTTTGTGTGCAGAATATCTTTAAGCTTTTTTCGCAGGCGGGATATTTCATCCCTGTATATTTCAGGAACACAGGGTAAAACAGCCGTAAGAGTAATTGCATCGGCCTTGTTGCCTGTTATTTCCTCAACAAGGACGCGCCGTTTTTTATCAGCTCTGTCCATTTTCTGGATAAGATTATCCTGACGCTGTACAGAAGAAGAAAGTTTTTCTATGTTTTTTCCCACGGCACACTCATGTATTACTTCCGCTACCTCATAGATCTCTTCCTGAATACGGAACTGTTCCTTTAAAAGGGCAATTAAATTCTTTGCCTGTTGTGATGTATCACTCATACTGCACCAATCCTTTTATTGTTCTGATATAATTTTGAGTCTCCGGGAACGGGGGCACCCCGCCGTAGCGGTCCACATTCCCCGGCCCGGCATTGTACGCCGCGAGGGCCAGATCCAGATCACCGTCATAGCGATCATACATTTTTTTGAAATACCGGGTGCCACCCATAATATTATCGGCAGGATCAAAGCTGTTCTGAACCCCCATATCGGCGGCGGTACCATCCATAAGCTGCATAAGCCCCTTTGCACCCACTGAAGATTGCGCCCGGGGTTCTCCGGAAGATTCCGCATGTATAATGGCGGAAATAAGATCTTCGTCAACCTGGTACTCCTGTGATGCATTTCCGATAATATGTCTATAGGGAGCAGTTGAATCCTGAGCCATGGGAGACAGCATACCATGTACCGGAAAATCTGATTCAGGTGCCTGCTCAGTGTGAGCCTTAGGGGTGTATCCTTTAATACGGGAGGTAATATCAAAAGAATCAGATTTTAACGACTCCAGAGCCTGTCGGGACCCGGTATCATCCCCATTTGATGGATCCACCTGCCGCATAATGCTTTCAGCAATTGACTGATCCCCCTGCTCACTCATGAGTCGGGCCATCTCTGAATCAAGCATCTGTTCGTACATTCCTTCTGCAAAACTTTTTTCAACAAGGGAGTTCTCAGGTACAGTGGACCGCATGGACCGAACCATAATATCCGTAAAAATCTGCTGAAATTCCCGGGCAACAGAAGCAAGCCGCCCTTTGTTTTCAGTATTCACATTCTCCAATTGCCTGTACCGATCAACCGATTGTATCATGGATCCTCCTGTACATATACATATCTTTTAGCAATATTCATACCATAGACATATACGCCGTATAACAGGAAAATAACCGGTACCGGAGGCATTTTTTGCTGTGCACCGGGGAATTAATTTCCCCTGCTCGGGAGAGGGTACAAAACAGCAGAGGCATGGCGATTGAAATACGTCTTTTCTCCCTGACACAAAACGTCCCTGAATAATGATTGTCTGAGACAATGTTCACAGAAAGTTGCTGCTGCCTCACGGGGAGAAACACCGTGCGGGGACATCGAAACAGGGAAGATACTCATCCTACATGTGGAAACAGGAAACCGGAGCAAACTGTGTAAAATGAAAATACCCAGGACCGGACTTGAACCGGTACGGCAATATAAAATGCCAAGGGATTTTAAGTCCCCAGTGTCTACCAATTCCACCACCTGGGCTTTTCAAAGACGCACTAATATATATACTTAAAATGGCAAAGAGCAAGAATAATTATTTTCCAATAAGACGGAGAAATTCATCCCGGACTTTCTGGTCTTTCCGAAAGGAACCAAGCATGGCAGAGGTGGTCATAACAGAATTCTGCTTCTGTACTCCACGCATCATCATACACAGATGTTTTGCCTCAACCACAACGCCAACCCCTTCTGCATCAATGGGTCCCATGACAGTGTCTGCAATCTGCTGAGTAAGCCGCTCCTGAACCTGCAGTCGCCGGGCAAAGGCATCGGCCACGCGGGCAAGCTTGCTGACACCGTAGACCTTATTCTCTGAGATATAGCCAATATGAACAGTGCCGTAGAAGGGAAGCATATGGTGTTCACACATGGAATAGATTTCAATATCCCTGACAATAATCATATGGTTAACATTTTCTGTAAAGACAGCTTTCTCAAGAATCTGACGCGGATCAACACCGTACCCGCCGAGTATGTGTTTATAGGACTGCACCACCCGTTCAGGAGTATCTTTCAGACCCTCCCTGCTGGGATCTTCGCCGACGGCCTCAAGTATAGAGCGTATTGAGTGAATCATGAATCAACCATCCGGGGTTTAATTATTCTTAGGCTAAAATATGTCAAATCATATATATTTTTCAATAAACTTTATTAATTTCAGGAGTTTGCCATGTTTTTTAAGGAAGCCGAGTCATCAAATAACTCATTTACCCTTTTGATACTCCTTGTGATAATCATAGTTCTGTATGTGTTTCGCGGACATATAGCAAACTCCGTTTCCGGGATTTTTGAAGATCTTGTTACGGGTCAGCCCCGTTTTGAAAGCAGTGAATACGGTCCGGCCGCACAGGATTCACTCCGTTCCGAACTTCACGGCCTGTGGAACGTATCTGATACCGCAGAAACAGGATATACCTACACAGAACATCTCGAGATACAGGAAAATGGACTTATATATCGTCACACCCACGAGGGATACCCCCTTCCCTCAGGGAAAGACACCCTTCGCCTTGAATGGATGAGAGAGGAATTGCTAACGCCCCTGCACCCATCATCGGATACTGACGATATTCATATCTGTGATATAGCAATAGTTACGGAGGGATATATCTACGGAGACGATACCTGTCTCTACTCTGAGCCGGAAGGCTTCCGCGAAGGTATTGTCCGGAACATCGCTGAAGATACCATTTCCTTTCAGGGACGGAAATATACCCCCTATGAAGGTGAGCTGAAACAATTCTTCCCCTCCGGAGCATATGCCATTATCAGCAAAACCGATAATTATCCCCGTTGTATCAGTTCATTTAATCCTCTTGACAATATCCGTTACAGCCTAATTGAAAGCACGGAGAATGCGGCGCCGGATCTCACCAACAGGGAGCTGCTGGCCAATTACTACATACCCTATCTGCTGAATCCGGAGGTGCTGAAGCTGGATGATTATTATACTGATACCACCGAATTTACTCTTCGGGTGGAGGTTGATGAAACTGGTTCCACAAAATTCCTGGATATGGAAGGCCCCCTGGGCCGCTCGCGCAATAATCAAATCTCCCTGATCGAAGAAATTGAAAAATGGAAGCTTCGTCCCAATGATTCAGGTGTCTTTGAATTTGAAAAGGAGTATCGATAGAATGAAACTGCCTTCCTTTGCCGTTGCCGCCCCGGATACGGAAAGCGGCAAAACTATGCTCACGGCCGCATTATTTTTTCATGCCCTGAAAATGAACTGCAATGCAACGGTCATGAAACCCGTACAAACCGGAGCCTGTCTGAAACATTCAGTAGTATCTGCTCCCGATCTGGACACAATCTATTCCCGTGCCAAAATTCCAGCCCCACACCTACCCGGACCTGCCGTACCATATCTGTTTCAAACGCCCTGTTCGCCTCACCTTGCAGCGGAAGAAGAGAATTCCGTCATTGATATATCCCACATCCTCTCCAGCTATACTGAGCTGCGCAGAACCAGTGATACGGTACTGGTGGAGACTGCGGGCGGAGTGTTAACCCCTCTGACCCCGGAAACAGCCATGGCAGACCTTATCGTCCGTTTGAATCTTCCCGTTCTCCTGATTTTCAACAATACCCTGGGTGCAATCTCACAAACCCTGTGCGCCATTGAATCTCTCCGGGCTCGAAACATACCCATCCTTGGTCTTGCTGCCACAGAGCTCACTCCCTGCAAACACAGCACAGATAAACGTATTCGCAGTGATAACCTCTCCATTATTGAACGTATGGGTGAGTGTCCCATTCTTGGTCATATCGGATATTCCAACAAACCAGACACGATTCATCTTGAATATGAAGAAGAATTCATCAGTATTCTGAAAGGAATTTCCAGGAAATGACACCGGACGAAATACGCAGTTTTGACAAAAACCATATCTGGCACCCCTATACCTCCACCTCATCACCCCAGCCCGTGGAGATTGTGGCATCCGCCGAAGGTGCCTCCCTGTATCTTCATGACGGAACCCGGCTCATAGACGGTATGTCTTCGTGGTGGTCGGCAATACACGGCTACAACCATCCCGAACTCAATGCAGCAGCCAAAAAACAGATCGACACCGTAAGCCATGTTATGTTTGGCGGATTTACCCATACACCGGCGGTGGAACTGTCACAAAAACTGATAGAAATAACCCCTGATCCTCTGCAATGGGTTTTCCTCGCCGACTCCGGATCCGTCTCAGTGGAAGTTGCCATAAAAATGGCTCTTCAGTACTGGATCGGAAAAAAAAGGCCGGAAAAGACTCAATTTATCACCCTCCGGAAAGCATATCACGGTGACACCACAGGTGCCATGTCTCTGTGTGACCCTGTAACGGGCATGCACACTCTCTTTTCGGGCATACTCCCACAACAGATATCAATACCCGCACCCACCACTCCCTTTGGAGACCCACTGAACCAAAAGGATACTGCTGTACTGGAGGAAACCTTTAAAAAACACCATTCCTCAGCAGCGGCTTTTATTCTTGAACCGATCGTACAGGGTGCGGGAGGTATGAATTTTTATTCCGCCCGGTATCTGCAGAAAGTCCGACAGCTCTGTACGAAATATGATGTACTCCTCATAGCCGATGAAATCGCTACGGGCTTTGGCCGGACAGGCTCCCTTTTTGCCTGTGAACACGGGGATGTATCACCGGATATTCTCTGCCTTGGAAAAGCCCTGACCGGAGGGTATGTGACCCTCGCAGCTACCCTTGCAACACAGGACGTGGCACGTACGGTTTCGACGGATAATCTCCCCCTTATGCATGGACCGACCTTTATGGGAAACCCCCTGGCCTGCTCCATAGCCCTGGCATCCATTTCCTGCCTGGGCTCCGGAAACTGGAAAGCCCAGATTGCGGGAATCGAAAAAATCATGCGTAAAGTCCTTTCTCCCCTGAGCTCTCACCCCGATGTCCGTGACGTACGGTTTCTCGGCGGTATTGGGGTTATTGAAATGAAAGAACCCGTGGATCCCGTTTCCATGCAGAAATCGTTTATTGAAAAAGGAATCTGGGTACGTCCCTTCGGCACGTTAATCTATCTTATGCCTCCCTATATTATTACCACAGAAGAGCTCACATTTCTGTGCTCCCAGCTTCGCTCCATTATTGAGGAATAGATGGCCGACACCCTTTTTTTTGTGCTGTCAAAAATATTCTGGCTGTTAGTGTCCCCGGGATCACTTCTGATACTGCTCTTTTCTGCCGGAGGAGTATGCATGCTTCTGCACCGGGAAAAAACAGCTCTCAGAATTTTTTCAACAGGCCTGTGCCTTCTTCTGCTTATTTATTTCCTTCCTCTCGGTGAATGGCTTGCGGCACCGCTGGAAAACAGATATTCTTCAAATCCTATACTGCCGCCCCATATCTCCGGAATTATGGTGCTGGGGGGAAGCGAAAATTTACGCCTCAGCAGTTCCCGGAATACCGCTGAGCTCAATCACGCCGCAGAACGGCTGATTTATTTTGCCGCCCTTGCGCGGGCACACCCTTCGGCACAGCTGGTACACAGCGGAGGAAGTGGATTACTCACAGACATTGATATGCGCGAGTCACAGGTCAGTGCAAAAATTTTTCATATGATGGGGCTGGATACATCCCGGATCTTTTTTGAAGATACAAGCCGTAATACTTACGAGAACATATACAATACCTACACCGCTTTGGAGCCGCAAAAAAATGAAAACTGGATACTGATTACCAGTGCTGCACACATGGTTCGGGCCGTAAAGATCTGTGAAAACATCGGGTGGAATGTGATTCCCTTCCCCGTTGATCACCGCAGCCGCAAAAACACGCGTATTCGCATCACGATGAATTTCGCACACAATCTGGCCCTTCTTGAATATGCCCTGCGGGAATGGCTGGGGCTGGGAGCATATTTTTTTACGGGAAAAACACAATCTGTTCTTCCGTAACCGCTCCGTGTATTGTATTTTTTGGTATAGTATTTGACAAAACGGAACATTACCGTACAATACATTCAGACAAAAGCGCCAATGCGAATAATCCAAAAGGAGACAGACAATGGCAAGTAGCAAAAAGAAAGTTAAAAACATAAGCGATAAGGTTGAAAACTGGAAATTTATTCCCAAGGAAATGGATGCTGAAGGAATAAAAAAGAGTTTTTTAAAAAAAATCAAATATAATCTGGCAAAGGAAAGTGAAACCGCCACTCTTGTGGACAGTTTCAATGGTCTGTCATTTGCCATTCGTGACCGCCTGATTGAACGGTGGATAGAAACCCAGAAAACCTATTCCGAAAAAAACCCCAAGCGCTGCTATTATCTTTCCCTTGAATTCTTAATGGGGCGTCTTCTCGGCAATAACATCTCAAATCTGGGAATCACCAACGAAAGCAGAGAAGCCATGGATATGCTTGGCCTTGATCTGACCGCCCTTGAAGATGAAGAAATTGATGCCGGTCTTGGAAACGGCGGACTGGGACGTCTTGCAGCATGCTTTCTTGATTCCATGGCGACCCTGGAACTGCCCGCCACAGGATACGGAATCCGTTATGAGTTCGGCATTTTTATGCAGAAAATCGTAAATGGCTATCAGCAGGAGATTCCCGAACAATGGCTTATTAATGGGAATCCCTGGGAAATTGAACGTCCGGAATATCAATATCGGATACGGTTTTACGGAACTCCTGTCAATTATATCGATTATGACGGTACAGAACGCAGAACCCTCAGAGATACCGAGGATATCATGGCCCTTGCCTATGACGTTCCCATTCCGGGCTACCGTAATAATACTGTCAATACCCTGCGGTTGTGGTCAAGTAAAGCCATAGATGAATTTAATCTCAGTGAGTTTAACAGCGGAGACTACATCGGATCCGTGGATGATAAAATCTACAGCGAAAGCATCTCAAAGGTTTTGTATCCCAACGATAATAATCACAGCGGCAAGGAACTGCGACTGAAACAGCAGTTTTTCTTTACCTCTGCCTCTCTTCAGGACATTATCCGCCGCCATTTTAAGAACAACGATTCCCTCGACAATTTTGCAGAAAAAAATGCCATTCAGCTCAATGACACTCATCCGGCCATCTCTGTGGTTGAATTGATGCGTCTGCTTGTCGACGAATATAAACTCGAATGGAATACGGCCTGGGACATCACCACAAACACATTTGCTTATACCAATCACACACTTCTGCCGGAGGCCCTGGAGAAATGGTCCGTGGCCCTCATGGAAAACCTGCTGCCCCGTCATATGGAAATAATTTATGAAATAAACAGCCGATTTCTTCGTCAGGTTTCATTTCGGTTTATTGGGGACGATCAGCGGCTTCAGCGCATGTCCATTATTGAAGAAGGTGAAGTAAAAATGGTCCGCATGGCCTATCTTGCCATTATCGGAAGCCACAGTGTAAACGGTGTTGCTGCACTTCACACAAAACTTCTGAAGAAAGGTCTGGTAAAGGACTTCTATGAAATGTGGCCGGAAAAATTCAATAATAAAACCAACGGCATCACTCCCCGACGGTGGCTGCACCAGGCAAATCGTCCGCTCTCTGATTTTATCACTTCCAAGATCGGTAATGAGTGGATTAAGGATCTGCAGCAGCTGAAAAAACTGGAAAAACATGCAGAAAACAGTAAATTTCAGAAGACCTGGATGGAGTATAAATATTCTGCCAAGGAACGGCTTGCTGAACGTCTGAAAAAATGGAATAATATTGACCTTGATCCGTCTATGTTTCTCGATGTTCAGATTAAGAGAATCCATGAATATAAGCGACAATTGCTCAAAATTCTTCATGCCATTCACCTGTATCTGGAGATAAAGGATAAAAATACAAAGCAGTTCCTTCCCCAGACAATCCTTATCGGCGGCAAGGCTGCGCCGGGATATTATATTGCAAAACAGATTATCAAACTTGCCAATAACGTATCCCAGGTAATCAATGAGGATCCTGATACAAAGGGGCTTCTACGGTTTTATTTTGTACCCAATTACAGCGTATCCGCCGCACAATACCTTATTCCCGCCGCCGATCTTTCACAGCAGATATCCACGGCTGGTAAGGAAGCCTCGGGAACAGGAAATATGAAGTTTGCTCTCAACGGTGCCCTTACTATCGGCACAATGGACGGGGCAAATGTTGAAATGGCTGAGGAAATCGGAGAAGAACACATGTTTATCTTCGGCCTGCGTACGGATGATGTGGCACAGATCTATCAGGAAGGGCACAACCCCTATCACTATTACGAAAATTCCCCGCGCCTGCGCCGGGTAATAGATCTGATCAGCAATAATCATTTCTCTCAGGAAGAAGGAGATATCTTCAGGGATATTGTAAATAATCTTCTCTATGAGGATAATTTTCTCGTCACGGCAGATTTTGATGCCTATGTCGATACCCAGGAGAAGGTGGCTGCATTGTATCGCGATACCCCTGAAGAATGGGCGAAAAAATCCATTCTTAATGCTGCACGCATTGGAAAGTTCTCCTCCGACAGAACCATACAACAATACACGGAAGAGATCTGGGGAGTGGAACCTATAAACATTCAGTAATGATTTCAGGGAGAAAGCCTGGCTTTCTCCCCCGTTTTTGTAAGGGAGTATTCGTGAAATACCTCAAAAACTGTGCGATCATCATACAAAACATTCTGTTCTGCAGGATAAAAAAGCCCGGTGTTCTCTTGATCTGTCACTCCTATCCTTTCGGCCGCCACCTTGCTGTCATGGCTTCCTTTTTCACCCGAGCGGGCTATTCATTTATTCTTCCCTGCACGTTCACAACAATTCTCAGCTGTATACGAAATTCATACTGTATAAAAGCACTGAAAAAAAATCATATCTGCCTAAAACTTTTTCCCTCAAAAAAAAACACTATCCTTCTTACCACTGTTTCGGTGGACTATTTTTCTTCTCTTCTCAACTCTTCGCCGGAAAAGGCCCCCGGCTACCATATTCCCATATCATTTCACCCCGATACGTATGACTATCCCCTACAGAAACAAAGAATGCTGCCGCGGATCAACTCTGCTTTCTTTTGCGGTGCCTTCGATACAGACACCTATAGGCCTCTGAGAAATAACAGTTTTTTTCAAACCACAGACCGCATGCGGTTATTATCCCTGCTCAATTCAGAATTCGGCACCTGCACTCCCGAAAGTTTTGACGAGCTTCAGGAGCATATGGATGGATCGCGCGGTCGGGAGATCATCATTATTCAGTCACAAAAATACTGCCTCCCCCAGAATATTCTGATACACACCCTTTCTGCCTTTGATTTTTTTATTGCCTTTCCCGGTGCCCATATGCCTCTTTCACACAATCTGACTGAAGCCCTTTTCTGCGAAACAATACCCATTATTCAGAAAAGCTATGCGAATCTCCTATCTCCGATTCTGGTACACAGAAAAACAGCCCTTGTCTTTGATTCAGAAAAAGAGATCCATTCCCTGCTCGCAGAGGCATTTGATATGACGCAGGACGAAAAAGAAAATATGCGGTCCCACATTCGCTCATATTATCAAAACAATCTTGAACCAAACCGTGTGGTGGAAAAAATCCTTTCCGCTCATGCGCTCAATCAACCATTGTATCTTTTAGGAAGTAAAAACAGTGTCTCTGCATATAAAAAAAATGACAAAAGCAATTCCTGAAAGTATACTGTAACTATACACGATTTCTCGGAGGTAAATGTGAATAAGAAGGAACGTGCGCCACGTAAAGAATTCAATCATGCTGTTGAATTTATTGTGAATCAGGATATTATCAATGCCGAATCAGTAAATATATCGGAAACGGGCATACGATTTGAAACAGAAGAACCCGTACAGGTTATTATGCGTATTAAGAAGGATTCGGGCGAACAGGAAGAACATTCTGCTCAGCTTGCCTGGGCAAAAAAAACAGCAGCAGGGGGCACATCATTCGGCCTTCAGTTTCTTGACGGAGATATTCCCCGGGAACTTTGATCTGAGTCGTAGGGTTTTCTTCCCAAAAACCGATATACAGCCGAAACCGTCAGGAAGGAACCGCACACAAGGATGTGTCCCGCCGTGTTACGGCTGTGAGTCAACGCCTGCTCCATGGTCTCACAGGATACGACACATCCCTTTCTGCTCATATCGGCCAGCTCCTGAGCACTCATACCACGTTGTGTGGGAAGTGTTACGGAATAGACCATATCAAAAACGTCTTCAATCAGAGCCACGACCTTATCTGCATCCTTGTCCTTCATCATGCCGATAATAACCGCTGTGTCTTTTTCCTGTCCCCTACCCTGAATGGTATAAATCATTTCCCCGACAGCGTGGGGATTATGCGCCGTATCAAGGAGTATTCTGTGATCATTCCATGCTATTTCCTCCATTCTTGCAGGAAGATAGGCGGAGGCAAGCCCTTTACGTATTACCCTGTCAGAAATCTTGAGATAGCGTAAAACGGCGACGGCGGTCATTGCGTTTGCCCCCTGGGCCGTCCCGGAAAAAGGTATGTAGAAACGGCCGGTGTCTGTATGCACATACTGTCCCGTCATATGGGACGTCACAGATCGTATTTCCGGAGGTATCAGCCGCACGGCATCCCTGGCGCGGGAAATTTCATCGGCAGAGGAAAAAACCGATTCGGGATTTCGCTCATTTACCGTAAAGGGCACCCCTGTTTTTACAATACCCAGTTTCTCCCGGGTGATTTCCTCTATGGTGGAGCCCAGATATTCTGTATGATCCATGGCAATTGAGGTTATCACCGAAGCGTGTGGTACAAGACAGTTCGTTGCATCAAGACGCCCGCCAAGACCCGTTTCAATAACCGCCCACTCACAGGAGGATCGGGAAAAGATCAGAAAAGCCAGCACCGTGGAAATCTCAAAAAACGTGAGGTTAAGCCGATCACACACCGGGACTATCTCCTCCCAGATACTCATCCAGACGGTGTCTGAAACGGGCGTACCATCAATGATAAAACGCTCGTTGAAATCGAGAATGTGCGGTGAGGTAAACAGCCCGGTTCTGCAGCCGGCCTCTCTGAAAACAGAGGAGATAAATGCCGCTGTGGATCCCTTTCCGTTTGTTCCTGCAATATGCACAGAATGAAAATCCCTGTGAGGATTATCAAGTTCTGCAAGGGCTGCCCGGATACGGCTGAGACCGGGCCGTATGCCGGCTGTTCTTCGTGAGAACAGTGTTTTCAGGATTTCTTCTTTATGTATCATACATCTTTCTGCTTTTCAATTGTACACGCGTAATATATCTTTTTTAAAACAAAAATCGGAACAATTATGATGCCCTATATTGCAATAACAATCACCATACTTCTGTTCAGTACCATTGAAGTTGCGGTTAAGCTTATTCCCTCCGGCGGGATAGACCATAATTTTCTTGCGGCCCTTCGATTTCTTATTCCCGGCATCATACTTCTCATCATAAAAAAAGAACTGATCTCCCGCCTTTCTTTTAATGATATTCTGCGGTTCTGTGTTCTCGGAAGTCTGGGAATCGGTGCCACATTCGGTGTGTATCACCACCTCCTCAGCACGGATACCCGCGCTGAGGAAATGGCCCTGGTTTTCAGTTCCAATCCCCTGTTTGCAACACTTTTTGCCACGGTGCTGCTTCGGGAAAAAATCAAACTTCCCATTATTCTTGCCACTCTGGGGGGCATCGTGGGCGTATATATCATGGAAAACGGTGTGGCCCCCCTGTCATCGGCAACACTGCCCAACAGCATTCTTATGATTTTCACCGCCGTTTCCTTCGGATTTTACACCAGTGCGGGAAAAAAACTTGCCCTGCGGTTTGGAACGCTCTTCACCACGGGTATGAGTTTTTGTATTGGCGGACTTACCCTGCTGCCTCTTTCCAAAAGCTTTGCCGTGTATTCACCCCATATCACCGTGCCCATCATCCTCTACCTATCCCTGGGAACAACCCTTGTGGGCTATCTGTGTTATTTCTACGGCCTGAAGCGGGTCTCGGTCGTATCAGGAAGTGCGCTGTTTTATCTGAAACCCCTGCTGGCAACCATCCTGGCCTTTATTCTTTTGGATACCCAGGCCCCGAAACCGCATTTCTATGCAGGCATGGCGCTGCTCTTTATGTCTCTCTCCATAGTCATCAACCCGCGGAGAATATATGAAAAAAAATAACTCACCCCTTACTATTCAGGGAGTAACCTATTCGGTTATTCTCATAACCCTGGCCATATACCTGCTCACCATTTCACGTGCCTTTATAATCCCCTTTGTTATCGCCTCCATTATTTTTTATATATTCACCTTTATCTCCGGAGGTATCCGCAAGGTCATTGAAAAAAAAGAATCCCCGTTTTTCAATAAAATTGCCTCCCCCTTCGCCCATGTCAGCACCATTATAATTCTCTCCGTAGGCATCACGGGGTTTGTCACCATAATAAATACCAATGTACGCGCAATCCGCGAAAATATCCCCAAATATGAACAAACCCTGCGGGAAAAAATCAGATCCATCAATGAAGCCCTTGGTACGGATCTTCATCTGACAACGGGAAAAAAAGAAAATCCTGATACTCCATTTATTCCTGAACGGGATATTGCGGTTCACCGGGAGTTTCACCGGCCCCTCTGGGATCTGCCGCACTGGGGGCAGAAAATACAGCAGGATTATTCCGCAAAGCCCCGTGAAGGAAAAAATTCACTTATCGACCGGATTCTTCAGCGCAGTCCGGAATGGCTGCGGGAGTATATCGAAAATATTCAGATCCCCAACCTTCTTCAGCTCACCTTTGAATCGGTCGATCTGAGTTTTATTCAGAGCCTGGGCGGTTTCTTTACAGATATGGCACGGTCCACCACAATTACCTTCATCTATCTTTTTCTCCTGATACTGGAACGAAAAAGCCTCCGACAGAAGATGAAACGCCTGGCCAATATTGAAAAAACATCATATCTGATTACTGTTATCGAAAAAATAAACCGGGACCTACAGGGATATCTCAAGATCAAAACCCTGGCATCTTTGTTGACCGGAATTATCAGTTTTGCTATCCTTACGGCCTTCGGGGTTGACTTTGCCTCATTCTGGGCGTTGCTCATATTCACCCTGAATTATATACCCACCATCGGTTCCATTATCGCCGTATTATTTCCCATCTTACTCTCCTTTATCCAGTTTGATTCCCTGCTGTCCATCGCTTTGTTATCTGCAGCCCTAACGTCGGTACAGCTGGCCATCGGTAATATTGTTGAACCGCGTTTTCTGGGAAAAACGCTCAATCTCAGTCCCGTCATCATATTTATTTTTCTCATCCTCTGGGGACAAATCTGGGGCCCCGTGGGAATGTTTCTTGCTGTTCCCATCCTGCTGGTAATTAATATTATCCTTTCAATTTTTCCTCAGACACGGGCCCTTGCCGTACTTCTCTCCGGTGACGGAGCCCTTGCCGCAACATACCGGGACAGTGAAAAAGAAAGAAATACCACAGAAATTAATACAACCAATACGTAAGTGAGTTATAAAAATGATACCTAAGGCCCGTATTACAGAGAATCTGAACAACTGTCTGGAGAATACTGACTTTATCAGTGCCGGAGAAAAAAAACGTGGAAAAGTCCGTGATCAGATAATTCTTGATGATAAAATTATTCTTATAACCACGGACAGACAAAGTGCATTTGACCGTATACTCGCAACGGTTCCCTTTAAAGGGCAGGTATTAAATCAGGTCAGTGCCTGGTGGTTTGAGAATACCCGGGACATTGTTGACAACCATGTTATTGCTGTACCGGACCCGAATGTAACCGTGGCGAAAAAATGCACCGTCTTTCCCATTGAGTTTGTGATGCGCGGCTATCTGACCGGGTCCTCCTCCACTTCGGCATGGACGCAATACAAACGGGGAATACGGAATATCTGCGGAAACCGGATTCCCGACGGCATGAAGAAAAATGAAAAATTTGAGACCCCGATTCTGACTCCCACCACCAAGGATGAATCCCATGATGTAAATATTTCCGCCGGGGAAATCATCTCTCAGGGTATTATTGATGAAGAGACCTGGAACCGCCTTTCGAATATTGCATTCAAACTTTTTCAACGGGGCCGGGAAATTGCCGCAGAACACGGCCTTATTCTGGTGGATACCAAATATGAACTGGGAACCGATACGGAGGGAAATATAGTGCTCCTGGATGAAATCCATACACCTGATTCCTCACGATACTGGTGTGCCGATTCATATGAAGAACGCCTGGTTAGGGGAGAAGAGCCCAAAAATATTGATAAGGAATTTCTCCGTTTGTGGTTTCAGGATAATTGTGATCCCTACGCCGACGAAGTACTCCCTGAGGCACCGGCAGAGCTCCTTACAGAGCTTTCAACCCGCTACATTACTCTTTACGAAATGATAACGGGGAAAGAATTTGTTGTAGATGCCCGGCAAGACATACAACAGAGAATAGCAAAGAATATTTCTAAATATCTCAAATAGCAAAAAAGTCGGTAAAATCCCCTTTTTTGTTTCTTCATACCCACATATCGCATCTTTGACGTATATTCCATTAAATTTTTTTGCAAAGGTGCGGATACGTGGGGTTTCTTTCATTACTGACAAACAAAGATTTTTACAGACGGCTGCTTCCCGTTGCTATACCCCTGGCAATCCGGCATTTCCTCATTTCCTCCCTCAGTTTCATCGATACCATTATGATTGGAAGTGTCAGTGACACGGCCATAGCATCGGTTGATCTGGCAAATCAGGTTACCTTTCTTTTTACGGTAACCATGGTGGGTATCGGCGGCGGAGCTTCGGTCTATATATCCCAGTATTGGGGCAACAGAGACTATGGAGGAGTAAAACGGACCCTGGGTTTTACCCTTCTCGTCAGCCTTATTTTCGGCGGAGCAACATCCCTTTTTGCCTTTATATTTCCCGAACCGATTCTTCGGTTTTATACAGATAATGGAAGCATTATTCATTACGGTACACAATATCTATCCATCATCGCCTTTACCTATATACTTTCGGGCATAACACTTTCCTACGGCGCGGCCCTGCAGAGTATCCGCAATCCCAAGCTTCCTGTTCTTGTGAGTATCTGCGCCCTGTCCATTAACACGGTTCTAAATTATGCATTGATTTTTGGAAATCTCGGCATGCCTGAACTGGGGATTTCCGGAGCGGCCATTGCCACCCTCATTGCCCGGATTATTGAAGTAGGTCTTTTGCTTGTTATTGTATACAAAACAAAATCCCCCACGGCGGCCACCTTTTCTGAACTCACCACGGTGTCCCTTGATTTTACCCATCGGATTTTCAAAACAACCCTGCCCATCGTTATCAACCAGTTTATGTGGGCAGCAGGCACCTCTATCTATAAACGGTATTATGCCCTCCTGGGAAAAGAAGCAATAACTGCTGTAAGTATTGCCGAAAAAACCATCAGCATGTTTATCATTGTATTCTTCGGTACCGCAACGGCAGCTTCGGTAATAATCGGTAACTCCATCGGTGAGAAAAAGCTGGAACAGGCAAAGCAGGACGGCCATCGTATCCTTATTCTGGCCCCCGCAGCTGGAGCTATTGTGGCATTAATATTCTATTTCGTCTCTCCGATTATTCCCGCTATATTTTCTGTAACAGGAGCCATGCGGGACACCACCCTGCAGGTGCTTGCCGTCTTTGCCCTGACCCTGCCCTTTAAGATGTACAATATGCATCTTGTTGACGGTGTTCTGCGCAGCGGCGGGGATACAAAAACGGGGATGCTTCTGGATATCTGCGGTGTCTGGCTGATCGGACTCCCCATTGCTCACATATCAACGCATTATTTTGATATTGGTATTCAGTATGTCTATCTTTTGGTTGCTTCTGAGGAATTAATTAAGGCATTCCTGGGAACCATGCGTATCCGGAGCGGGAAATGGGTCCGCCGATTGATTTATGATAGTGAAAAATATGAAAATTAGTTGATAAAACATGTATTCCTGAAATAGTAAACTCCTTTTTATTTTAAATAATATATAATTATAATAAATTCATAAAAAATGGGGTTATTATGAGGTCCACCAAACTGGCATGTGCCGCTTTTTTGTTTTTATTCACCCTGGGTTGTACTAAAATGGAGGTTACGGAAGATATGTCTGTATATGATCGTAGTGACGAAGAAGGAGTAATAGATCCTTCCATTCTCCCCGAAAATCCTGATGCGTACCGGGTAACCCCCCCGCAGAATGATGTTGACCGAAAACCATCGCAATCCCCTCCCCTGGGGCTCTCCCCGGAAGATGTCCCGCAGTTTATTATTATCGGCTCCGATGATAATACCTCAGAAGAGGGTATTAACTGGCTTCTTGATCTTATCGAGGGAAAGAAAAATCCTGCGGGAAACCAAAACCCCGCAACCTTTGACGGTTCTCCCCTTACGCTGTCACTCTACTGGAACAGCGATAATTCCGGTTTTGCCCATGAACCCGGCGTTATTGACGGGTTGAAACGGGCAGTGGCTCTGAATTGCGAAGTAGCCAACCACACTGCTCACCACCGTCACGGTGGAAGCTTCACCCGTGAGGACTGGAAACGGGAAATGGCCCGGGTCAATAAGATTCTCCTTGAAGAGGGGATTATTACAAAGGACAGTGAAATCGGTTTCAGAACGCCCTTTCTTGAATTTAATAAAAACACCTTTCAGGCCGCCCGGGAAATGGGCATGAATTACGATTGCAGTACTGTTGAAGGTGGCAGTGCAAAACAGGACAGCCTTGTTCCCGGTAATTATCACTGGCCGTACACCATGAATTATACCATTCCCGGATACGACGGATCCTGGTGGCAGGGGCAGTTGCTGCAAAATCACTCTGAATACGCTTTGAACGGTTCTGAAAAAACAGACAATATGTGGCAGCTTCCCTGCTACTCCTTTTTGGCTCCACCCGACAGTGTTTTGGAGGAATACGGCTATGAAACAGGACTGCGCGATTTTATGCAGTCCGTGATTGACTGGGAATCAAACGGAAAAATAACCGGTCTTGATTATAATATGTGGGCTCCGGGAGATCATGGAGGCTTTGAGCTGAACAAAGAACAGTCTCTGGCAACACTGAGATATACCCTGGACAAAAAATATTCCGGCAACCGTACCCCTCTCACCCTTGGAATGCACTCGCAATTTTATTTTGAAGAAGATAAATTTGCAAATATTTCCAATACGGAACAGCGTGAATTCCTTGAAGAATTTATCGACTATGCCCTCACTCTTGAGGATGTACGCATTGTTTCCGCTCAGGAATTTTTACGCTGGTACGAAAATCCCGTGGCGTTACGGTAACATATGTTTGAGGGATTTGAAACGTACAGAATTGAACTGACCCTGCCCCTGATGATACTCCGGGGCAGACGCGGTATACTTGCCTGCGGCTATATTAATCACCATACGTGCACTGCCCTTGGTGAAGCCGCAGCCATAGTAACGGGGGTATCCTCCTTTGAGGATATGTGCACCGCCTCAGTGAAAGATGTTTCTGAGCCTGGCCGCAATTTGGGAATACATCCCGGCATGACAGGCAGCGAAGCGCTTGAATTTCTTCGGTAACGTGTTCACTACGTTTTTTTATGCTGTAATACCTTCATTTTGAAGGTATTTTTTTTAACAGGAACGGATTGAGATGTTCACACTGAAAAATATTCGCTATAAAAATATTCTTGCTATCCCCGAACTTCATATTAATGATCGGGAAATAACCTGTATTGTGGGAAAAAGCGGCGGTGGTAAAACCACCCTTCTGAAACTCTTCAACAATATGATAAGCCCCGATGAAGGCAGCATACTGTATAAAAACAAAAGCCTTACGGAATATGATCCAATTGCGCTTCGGCGTGAGGTAATGATGCTTCCGCAAAATCCGGGGCTTTTTTCCCATACCGTTAAAGGTGAATTTCTGAAAACCCTTGAATACACCGAAAATCCCCAGCTTTTTGACGAATCGCAGATACGGGATCTGCTCAATAAAGTACACCTGAACACTGATCTCTCCGCCCCCACTGCATCTCTTTCGGGGGGGGAAAAACAACGCCTTGCCCTGGCCCGGATACTTCTGCTCAATCCGTCGGTTCTGCTTCTGGATGAGCCGTCATCAGCGCTGGATGACAGGACCGAAGAGCAGATTATTGAAATGGTGGTTTCCTGCATTCGCGAAAAAAACAAAGCCCTCGTACTGGTCACTCATTCAGAGAATATTGCCGCTGCTTTCGGTGACACTGTTATCACAATCAACAAGGGAAATATGGATTCCCAGACCACTGCGGGAGAGGTATATGGAAAACATAATTAATATATCTGTGTTGCAGCTTATTTCAGCCTATGTTTTTGTTATTATTCTCCTGCTGATTATAAGGAAGCAGAATATCGGCAGCGAGGGTCAGATTATACTGGCCAATGTACGCATGACACTGCAGCTGATCCTCGTTGGATATTTTTTAACATATATTTTTGAAAACCCCTCTCCTCTGATCAGCCTGGGGGTTGTCTCCGTAATGTTTGCCTTTGCAGTTCATTCCGTGTATGCCCGCACCAGCAAAAGATTACATCCCGCGATGAAGCAGATTGTAATCATTTCCCTCACAGCCGGCACCGGTGCAAGCCTGTTGTATTTCATACTTATAGTCATAAGTCCTGACCCCTGGTATGAACCGCATTATTTTATACCCCTTGCGGGAATGATCATCGGAAACTCCATGACGGGGATCACCCTCGGTCTGGAGCAGCTGCTGTCCGGTGTGGCAGACAATACCCTTCGCATCGAAAATGCACTCATGCTTGGGGGGCGGCCGAAACTGGTAATGAAGGATATCAGCAGCAGGGCTTTTTACAGCGCGGTGTTACCCACAATAAACTCCATGATGGGCATTGGAATCGTTTTTCTTCCGGGCATGATGACCGGCCAGATACTTGCCGGTGTTACTCCCCTGACTGCCATTCGATATCAGATCGCTATTATGCTGGGGATTTTGGGAGGAGTAACCCTCTCGGTATATTTTATGGTAAGCCTCGGATCCAAAACATTTTTTAATCACCGCGATCAGCTCAATCCTCAAGGCGAATAATATCTGCTGTGGCTGTTCAGGGCAGGATAATTACCTTCCTGAACGCTGTTTTTTCTGTCTCAAGGCAGACAATATATGCCCCCGGTTTCTGGGAGTAGGCTGATAAATCAAGGGTAAAAATATCATTTGATCGTACAAACCGTGAGAGTGAAAACACCTCTCTTCCCTGGAGCGTTAAAAGTCGGATATCATACTCATCTGCTGCACTGGTGTGCATATGCACCTGGAGTTTATTCTGCGTTATATAAACTCGTTTTATACTTTTTTGAGATGCTCCATGAGTGTTTTTAGAATCAATCAGTGCAACATCGGGATTATTAAAACGGTACTCCACCATTTCTTCTCCGGGGCCATCACTGAATACAGAAAAAAACTCTTCAGCATCCTCCAGATAATAGTGCAGCCAGGCGATAATAAAATCAGTTTCACTGTGCACTGATTCACGATTTATCCAGTACATATGACCTGCATTTTCCATGGCAGCGTATAATTTTGGAATATCCTCTGAAATATCGTTGTATGCACGAATTCCGATACGTTCGGGTGCAACATCATCATCAGTGCCGCACAGAATCAATGTTGCTGCCTCGTGGGTATTATCAGGATATGGGCCAAAGGGGGCCAGCCCGATGCTTGTATGTATTTCCGCTCCCAGGGAGGAAGCAGCGTTTATTGCTCCGCCGCCCCCCATGGAAAACCCCATGGTGCCATAGCGCAATACCGAATTAAAAATGGGGGCATCCTCAGTATTATTTTCTCCCCGCAAGATACCGATACCACTTTTATGTGCCGTTGTATAGCCCCGTACGGATAGATTATCTGCGGCACTTACGGCGATAACAATTATTCCCGAACGGGCTGCTTCCTCCGCCAGCCAGTACATATCCTCCTTGGTATTAAACATCCCTCCCGTAAGGGTGGTAGCTCCCACCTTACCATGCTCGTCAATATTTTCGGGATAATAGATACGGGCCGAATTCCTTTCAAGATCCGGATATTCGGAATCATCAATGTCATAATATTCGATACCACTGGAAAACAGGGGTAAAAAAAGGGCAACGGTAAAAAGAAAAACGAATGAGCACTGTTTCATGGAAAAAGCTCCTCTTTTTTTGGCGTACCGTTAATATAATGCAATACTGAGGGGAAAATGTTTTTTTATGGGGAGATTACGAAGAAATGAAAGTGCATGCATTACATTCTCTTCACATCATTCACGCCAAGGAGGCGACCATGGGGTCCAGGTCATTTGCTGCACACCACTTGACGTTTCAATCCACGCCCCCGCGAAGGGGGCGACTAACAGTCATTTACCCCCGCTATGCGTTTCATGGCGTTTCAATCCACGCCCCCGCGAAGGGGGCGACAACTGGAGCGTGACCCATATTACAACGAAGATTTAGTTTC
>JBNJEI010000009.1:0-53148 GCA_051745755.1 Fibrobacterota bacterium | reverse complement strand
CCCGGCCATTGGCGGCCAAAACAGTTATTCCTCCCCTACACCGCCAAAGGGATGTAAAAGGGCAATCAGGACACACAGCAGGGCCAAAGCAAATAGCCTATCCAAATAAAAAAACCGGCGGTTTTTCCGCCGGTTTTTTGTACCAGAAACAGTGCCGCAGAACTATATCAGATCAAAGAGGCTGGTAAAATGATTGTTGATCTTTCTATAGGCCGAAAGGATATCTGCATAGGCAAGGGAAATAAATACATTTTCAGAACGGTGCCGCTCATTGAGTGCATTCAGATGTTCCTTTCGTTTATTCTTGATTATACTGCGGATATTTTCATATTTCTCCACCAGCTGTGTTTTATTCGCCTCTTTGTTTTGGGAGTCATAATGTATAATGTCATTAAGTAAGGTACTGGTCTCTCTGTGGAGCTGGAGAATCTCCTGCTGTTCATCCTCATCCAGGGAAAGCTTGCGTTTTTCTATCTTGAGCAACTGTTTTAGAACCGTTACATAATAATCACTTATGCTTTCATAGTCATCAATAATTCTGAACTGATTCTGGATAGTCTGCACCACATCATGGGATAACTCCTTGGTGGATAACTGCTCCACAAGAAAATCGGAGAGTTCTTTTTGGTACAGATCAACCTTATCTTCAATATCAAACACGATTTTTTTGTTTTTCTTCATATCCTCACCGCGAATACAGGCATCCAAAGCATCTGCGGCTGCCCTAACCTGGGTACCCACGGTTCGTATCTCACCGCTTGTTTCCGCCAGATTCAGAGCGGGGGATTCGTGTATTTTCAGGGTTCTGAGTTCCGTAATATGAAATTCCCCGTCTTTTCTTTCAGGAACAATCTTATACAAAAGTTTTTCCATGGGAGTAATCAAGGGTATAAACAGGGCTGTATTGGCAACGTTGAACACCGTATGAACCATGGCAATTTTAACCGCCACATCGCCCTGGGCATCATCACCGTAAATAAGCCCCAGGGAATCACTGAACCTTTCAAAAAGGGCATTGATAAAGGAGATATAGGAGGGAAAGATGCTGGTAATCCACAATACACCCAGAACATTGAATATAATATGCCCGTAGGCAGCACGCTTTGCATCGGGACCGGTGGTAAGAGATGCAAGAAACGCCGTAATTGTTGTACCGATATTTTCCCCCAGAACCAAAGCCGCTGCTGTCTCAAAGGGTATTGCCCCCGTTAACGCAAGGGCAATGGTAATCCCCATGGTGGCAGAGGAGGATTGCACTGAAACCGTAAGCAGTGCTCCCAGAACTACACACATCATCATACTGACATAGGTATCGGCATTAAATATAAGAAACAATGCTTCAAACTGCCGGGAATCAGCCAGGGGTTCGAACCCATGCTTCATCAGCTGTAAACCGAAAAAGAGCATACCAATCCCAAGAAATGCCAACGCGGTATACTTAATCCCGTCCCGTTTTGAAAACAGATAGAAAAAGGTTGCCACACCGAGAATGGGTAACCCGTAGCTCCCGATATTCAACGCAATAATCCACCCTGTCAGGGTGGTACCGATATTGGAGCCGAAAATTATCCCCAGGGCCTGTTTCAACACCATAAGACCACTGTTTACAAAGCCCACGGTCATTACTGTGGTAATACTGCTGGACTGCACCACGGCCGTAACGATAAAGCCGATAAAAACGGCGGAAAATCTGTTGTTGGTTAAGGTGGCTATTATCTGGCGCATCTTGGAACCGGCAACACTTTGCAGCCCCGATGACATATAATTCATACCCAGGAGGAAAATTGCAAGTCCGCCGATGATAAAAAATATCATGGGAAGGGCCAGGAAGGCATCAGTAAAGGGGTTTACATTCTCCTTTGGAGCGTCTTCCGGATCCAAAGTACGTACGCTTACATCTGCTGAAGCATCAGCGGGTTCTGTTATTTCCTGTGCCGGTGCACTATCCAAAGCAGCGGTATCTGCTTCTTCACCTGCAAGAATAGAAACCGTAGATAACAGCAGAGAGAAAAAAACTGAAAATAGAAGTGTTCGTGTACTCACAATTTCTCCTGACTAATTTATGGAAATGCAAATATATAATACGTCTGCTGTTCACATATTAACTTTTTTCTAACTTTTTTCTTATATTTATTCGTATTGATTCAGGCAAATTCCATTTCACAGGTACTATTATTATGCTGTGCCGGTAAAATAATGTATTTTTCATAACGGTTCAACTCTATAAGCTGTGTGAAGGAATACGCCTGTGAAGAAAACTACCGCCCTGCTTCTCAAAACTGTAATAACGGTCCTTGTAATAGCCTACGTAATTCATTCCCTGGGATGGAACACTATCACCCGGCGTCTTGCCCATGCAGATATGTTTTATTTTATGATGGGTATTCTCACCTTTACGGCAAGTATGATCCTTGGAGCATTTCAGTGGAAAGAACTTTTGAAAATGAAGGATATTTCCATCTCTTCCTCCCGGGCCGTCAGTATTTATATGACAGGAATATTTTTCTATAATTTTATGTTGGGAATTGTCGGCGGAGATGCCTATAAGGTGGCCGCCCTCCATATTTCCGGTGATTCCGGAAAGAAAGCCTTCGCCTCCACATTCCTTGATCGATTTTTCGGACTCCTGGTTATCACGATATTTGCCATAATCGGCGGCGGCATCATTCTTATTGAAAATATTCAGCGGGGAACACCGATTTTAGCCTCACTCTTTGTCCTGTTTCTTTTCTCCAGTATCTTCATTGCTGTCTTTTTATTGATAATTTCCCAAAGACTCCAGAGAGTATTTGTGCAGATTCTTCAGTGGCTTCCCTCTTTTCCGCTCAAGGAAAAGGTAACCGCCGTAATTCATACGGTATTTATCAACAGAAGAAATATTCAGGAAAAGCAAATATTGATTCGCGTGGGTATCTATTCTGTGCTTATTCAGATACTGCGCATCGTGGTGCATATTTTTTGCGCTGCCGCCCTGGGAATATATACACCGGAACGTCTTCCCTACTTTTTTATCATAATACCCATCATTTCCCTTATCATGATTATTCCGCTCCCCTTTGGTGTAAAGGAAGTTATCGGAGGAAAACTTTTCGTAGCAGCAGGATTTCCCCCCACGGCAACCATAATGGAACTCCTTGCTTCTCTGGTTGCTGTTTTCAGCTCCCTTGCGGGAGGGATCACCTTTATTTTGGGCAGAAATCATACAAAGATCAAGAATCCCGTCAAGCAGCCGATATCAAAGGATACATAAGGAGCTTCCATGCTGAAATATCTGATTTTCTGCATCTGTGTATCCCTACTTTCCGCTGAGGACCCTGATGGATTTCAAAATATTCAATGGGGGGCTCCCGCCGGTGAGATTCAGGCTGAAGGACTTGGTGAAGGCTGGGAGGAGGCGGAAAACGAACTGTTCCCCAATACCCCCGGAATACAGGTTTTTTCCCGGGATCAGACCATCGCAGGCTATGAGTGCAACACACGCTTTTATTTTTATGAAGACCAGTTCTTTCAGGCCACGGTGGAGTTTGATTTTTCTGAGCTTGAAAATTATGATTTCAATTATAATGTTTTTATCTCCGTGGATGAATACTACCGTGAAATACGAAGCACCACCCTTACCTTCGTCAATGACATCTACGTCCTCCTGAGAAGAAAATACGGGCAAAAGCAGCCCGTATTTAAGGATATTGACCCCGGTAATATGTTCGTCAGAACCGATAATTACATTGCCCAGGAGCGATGGAATCTCCGCTATAATCCATCTGAATATTATAAGAGAATCGTCACCCGGGGGTATGCCAAATGGAAATTCCCGAACACAGAGATTATCTTCTCAATTGATATTTCCGCAGCGGACTCCCGGTTTGATTATCTTCTGTCAGCAAGCTCCGTGGAATTACGCGATGAAATACAGGACCGGATTAAAGAAAACCGCTCCCTGGGGCTGTAATTTCTGAAGCCTTCAACTGAAAATTGAAATTAAAAGCGATCCTCCCCCCATTTTTATTCAGCTCAATTATCTCAGATTCAGCAGCAGGGGGTGGGTATATTTTCACATAGCCATGCTTATACACATTTTTACTTCACCCGGTGCACAGCCGGAAGGAACCATGCAAGGTTTCTGCAGTCTGTTTGTAGAATACCATTAAAAAGGGATCTTCCGGCAGTATGAGCACCCCTGGTAGTATCATGGGATTTATGTGTAACCACTATCCCCGTGCGGTATGGAAGAACCGTCCATTCGCATCTGCCGTGTTGCATTTTCCGGCCGACATATTATCAGCCGCCCCACACCAAAAAAGGAGCGGAAAAACCGCTCCTTTTTTTATACTTTTATATTACAGAAAACTAATCAAAGAGGGTATCCTTGAGTGAAGGACGTGATATCCCTTCAAGAATTCGCCGGTATGCTTTCCCGTACTCCTGGATCGGCTTTACGGTATAATCCTTTTTGTCCAGGGAATCCATACCGCCCACTGCAGCCTGTGCACCTTCTATGGTGGTGACATAGGTAACGCCGTGGGTCACAGCGGCACTGCGTATCGGTTTGGAATCCTTCAAAGCCTTCTGGCCTTCGGGAATATTAATAATGAGGTCAAAGGTGTTTGCCTTAATCAGATCAACCACATCCGGTTTCCCCTCACCGATTTTTTCCACTTCAAGGGTGGGAATTGCATTGCTGCGAAGCGCCTTTGCGGTCCCTTCAGTGGCATAAATATCAAAGCCAAGTTCATAGAGTTTTTTTACCATGAACGTAACATTTCTGCGCATGGTGTCCCGCACGGAGATAAAGACTTTGCCGCTTTTGGGCAGGGCATTATAGGCTGCTTCCTGTGATTTTGCATAGGCGCTGCCCAGATCACGGTCAATACCCATAACCTCACCGGTGGATTTCATTTCAGGGCCGAGAATTATTTCCGCTCCGGGAAATTTATTAAAGGGAAGAACCGCTTCCTTGACGGCAAAATAATCCATATGGGGACTCACCGCCTCAGGAAGATCCTTCAGAGCCACACCGGTCATAACCTTCGCTGCAATCTTTGCCCAGGGAACGCCCGTGGCCTTGCTTACAAAGGGTACCGTGCGGGAAGCCCGGGGGTTAACCTCCAGGATATAAATATCATTCCCATCCACGGCAAACTGGATATTTATCAGACCGATAACCGATAATTCCCGTGCCACCGCCTTTGTGATTTCAGATATTTCTTCAACAATTTTCCGGGATAATGTATGCGGAGGAAGGACACAGGCGGAGTCACCGGAGTGAACCCCCGCTTCTTCAATATGTTCCATTATTCCGCACACAACCGAATCATGACCGTCTGAAACGGCATCCACATCAACTTCTATGGAATCCCCCACAAATTTATCGATAAGTACCGGACGATTTTCACCGGCCTTTCTGGCCTCATGAATAAACTGTTCAAGATCGTCGTAGGAGTATACAATGCGCATACCACGGCCGCCAAGCACAAAAGAGGGACGTAAAAGTACGGGAAAACCGATTCTCCCGGCAATATCCGCCGCTTCCTCGGGAGTATCCGCCATTCCGTTGGGCGGCTGGCGCAGATTCAGCTTTCTGCAGAGATTGCCGAATCCGTCACGATCCTCTGCGCGGTCAATGGATTCCACGGAGGTACCGATAATGGGGGTCCCCGCTTCTTTCAGCCGTGCGGCAAGGTTCAGGGGGGTCTGTCCGCCAAACTGAACAATAACCCCGTCGGGTTTCTCCAGATCAATAATATTCATCACATCTTCAAAGGTCAGGGGCTCAAAATAGAGTTTATCCGAGGTGTCATAATCGGTGGAAACCGTTTCAGGATTGGAATTGACCATAATGGATTCATAGCCAAGTTCCTCCATGGCATAGGATGCCTGGCAGCAGCAATAGTCAAATTCTATCCCCTGACCGATGCGGTTGGGCCCGCCGCCGAGAATCACAATCTTTTTCTTTTTGGTTCGCACCGCTTCATTTTCGCGCTCATAGGTTGAATAATAATAGGGGGTATATGCCTCAAACTCTGCAGCACAGGTATCAACAAGCTTATATACCGCCCCAAGGCCGAGATCTTTTCGAAGAGCCCGGAAACTGTGCTCATCCATACCAACCAGGGCTGCAATCTGAATATCGGAAAATCCCATCTGCTTGGCCTGACGAAAGACTGTCTCCTGCTGTTGAGATGAAGATTGTAAAACAGCGGGGGTAAGATGTTTCTCAAACCGCACGATATCCGCCATATTATTCAGAAACCATGGATCAACCTGGGTTATCTCATGAATTTTATCAACGGAAACCCCTGCATCAAGGGCGGCACGAATATAAAAGATTCGATCCGCATCAAGTCGTTCAAGGGCCGTACAAATGTCGGATTCAGAGAGAGCTGCAAATTCTGCCGCCTCAAATCCCACATGGCCCGTCTCAAGACCGCGCAGGGCCTTTTGCAGAGACTCCTTGAAGGTGCGGCCGATGGCCATGGTCTCTCCCACGGCCTTCATCTGCACACCAAGGCTTGCATCGGCTTCGGGAAATTTTTCAAAGGCAAAGCGGGGGGCTTTGGTAACCACATAATCAATGGAGGGTTCAAAGCAGGCCGGAGTTTCCTTTGTGATATCGTTCTGAATTTCATCCAGGGTGTATCCCACGGAAAGCATGGCGGCAAATTTGGCAATGGGAAATCCCGTTGCCTTTGATGCCAGGGCAGAACTCCTGCTTACCCGGGGATTCATTTCTATAACAATGAGACGTCCCGTGGCGGGGTCAACGGCAAACTGCACATTTGAACCGCCGGTTTCAACACCGATCTCGCGTATTATGGCCAAAGCCGCGTCGCGCATCTCCTGGTATTGACGATCCGTCAGGGTCTGAGCCGGGGCAACCGTAATGGAATCACCCGTATGAATCCCCATGGGATCAAGGTTTTCTATGGAACAGACAATGACCACATTGTCATTTTTATCCCGCATCACCTCAAGCTCATATTCTTTCCAGCCCAGAATAGACTCATCAATAAGAACCTCCGTGATGGGAGAATTCCTCAGGCCCTTTGTAACAGCCTCTTCAAAGGCATCTTCACTGTATACGATACCGCCGCCGGTTCCTCCCATGGTAAAACTGGGACGTACAATACAGGGAAAGCCGAACTCCTCAGCAATTTTCCAGGCATCATCCATATTGTAGGCAAACTTGGCCCGGGGCATATCAAGACCGATCCGCTCCATGGCAGCCTTAAATTCGCTGCGGTCCTCCGCGCGGCGGATCACATCGATATCCGCGCCGATAAGCTCAACATCATAGCGTTCCAGCACACCGCGCTCTGCACAGGCCATGGCCGTATTGAGCCCCGTCTGACCACCCAGAGTGGGTAAGAGTGCATCGGGACGTTCCTTACGGATTATCTTTTCAACACAATCGGGAGTAACAGGCTCTATATAGGTTTTATCAGCCATATCAGGGTCTGTCATGATTGTTGCCGGATTGGAATTAACCAACACAACCTCATAGCCTTCCTGCCGCAATGCCTTACAGGCCTGTGCCCCGGAATAGTCAAATTCGCAGGCCTGGCCGATAACAATAGGGCCGCTTCCGATTATCATTATCTTATGTATGTCCGTACGCTTTGGCATTATTTCAACCCCTTACTGTTGTTCCGATTTAAATTGTTCAACCATTTCTATGAATTCCCTGAAGAGATATCCCGAATCGTGAGGTCCCGGTGAGGCCTCAGGATGGTACTGCACGGAAAGAACCATATTCTTCCTGTCGCGAATACCCGCACAGGTATTATCATTGAGATTAACATGGCTTTCAGTAATTCCCATACCACTCAGGCTTGACATATCCGTGCAATAGCAGTGGTTCTGGGCCGTAATCTCAATTTTTCGGGTTTCTGTATTCTGAATGGGATGATTTCCACCGTGATGCCCGAATTTCAGTTTATAGGTTTTTCCGGCATAGGCAATGGTCAGAAGCTGGTGGCCCAAACAGATGCCGAATAAGGGAATCTTTCCGATCATAGCGCGAATCGCTTCATGGGCGTAGGTTACGGCTGAGGGATCTCCCGGGCCGTTGGAAAGAAACACTCCGTCGGGCTTCATGGCAAGAATTTCTTCAGCCCCGGTATGTGCGGGAACAACGGTTATTTTGCATCCCAGTCGCGCCAGAATGCGAAGAATATTGCTTTTGACACCGTAATCAATGGCCACAATGGAGTATCGGCTTTCCTGCGGAACAGGCCTTTGAGGTGTACCGGTAAAAACATAGGGGGATTTACAGGTCACTTCCTTAACAGAATCAACGCCGCTGAGTCCTTCCCACTTTCGGGCCTTTTCTGCAAGGGCTTTAATGTCGGGTTCTTCATTATTTGCATACAATACTGCCTTCATTGATCCGGCCTCACGAATATGCCGGGTCAATGCACGGGTATCGATGCCTTCTATACCGATTATACCTTCTTTTTCCAAATACTCTCCCAGGGACATAACGGAGGTATAATTGGAAGGGTAGGGACAGGCTTCACGGACAATAAACCCCTCAACCTGTACCCGGTCAGATTCCACATCGGCCGCATTTACACCATAATTCCCGATCTGGGGATAGGTCATGGCCACCACCTGCCGATTGTATGACGGATCGGTCAGTATTTCCTGATAGCCCGTGAGGCTGGTATTGAATACCACCTCGCCCAGAGCCTCTCCTTTCGCACCGAAAGAACTGCCGGTAAATACCGTTCCATCTTCAAGTATTACATAACCTGTAACCACAAACAACCTCGCTTATTTAGTAGGGTTTGGGCAAAAAAAAAGATGACTTCATCTTTTTTCTGCATGTATTTCATAGTAGGTTTTCCAAAACAGCCTAAATTTTCAGAAATATATATTTCGCTCACCATAAATAAAAGCAGCAATTTCATTTCTCCCGCTCCATTTCATCCGTATTTTCAAAAACGGCAATAAGAGAATCCTTAAAAGAAGGTATCCAGCGCAGAAAGGCGAATATATCACCGTGGAGGGTTCCAAAATTCTCATACTTCATATACCGGGGCGTAAGAAATGCATTTTTACCGATATCATCAAGCTCCCTGAGGGTGTATTCACGAAAATGTCCGGGATTTTGAGAAAAATACCGAATCCGACCCTCGGGATTTCGTCCCAGAAGCAGACGCAGCCTGCTGCGGATATCAGCTCTGTTGGGTGTTGTAACAAGGATCTTTCCTCCGGGCCTGAGCAGAGTGGCAAACATCAGTAGTGTATACTCCGGAGCTATGGGAAGATGTTCCATCACTTCACTGTATACAATAAGATCAAAACTTCTGCGATAATCTTCAGGCCAGCTGTGAGGATCTTCTGCACGGCGAAGATCGTAGGTAATATGAGGAAGGGAAAGAGCTGTTCGTTCCCGATGACCGCCCGTGTCCCCGGCAAGGGGAAATCCCAGGGTGGTTATGTCTGTATATACCGTGGAGAGACACTGTGTCAGGCCGCTCCTGCCGATATCAAGAACCCTGTTATCTGTTCCGGGGCACACCCGTTTGCAGCAGTCGGTAATACGCTGAAACCGCCCCCTGTGGATTTTTTCATATTCCACAGCGGAATCACCCCCGCAGGTGGTACGTTTTTCCTCCTGCAGAAGCTCGTAAGCACGATGCTGATATTTGTTCATAGCGGCCTATTTTAAAGTTTTTATTGCCTCAGTGAGTACACGGGTTACCGTTTCAGTGTTTTCCTTAAAAACGGCAAGAATTGCTTCCCAGCTTACGGGCTCCTCATCCTCTTTCCAGCAGTCGTAATCCGTGGTCATAGCCACTGCTCCGTAGGGAATGCCCGCTTCATTTGCCAATATCGCCTCCGTGGCAACGGACATATTGATAATGTCCGCTCCCCAGGCCCGAAACATATGGGATTCCGCCCGTGTGGAAAACCGCGGCCCTTCAATGGTGACAACGGTTCCCCGCTTATGAAAGGAAATCCCGAGGTCAGTGCAAACCGAAATAAAGGCCGAGCGTATTGTACTGTCAAAGGGATCTGCCATGGGAGTATGCGCAGGAGTATTGGGTGCAAATTCCTCAAGAAATGTCATGGCGCGCTGTTTGGTAAAATCAATAAACTGATCAATAATTACCATATCACCCCGTTCGATCTCTTCGCGGAGTGATCCCACTGCGGTGGTAGCCAGAATATGTGTACACCCTTCCTCCTGTAAGGCGGAAATATTAGCACGGTAATTGACCTGTGTAGGGGGTATTGTATGCTGGCGTCCGTGACGACCGATCAAAACCACGGGAACTCCCTCAATTTCACCGCATTTTAATGGTGACGACGGAAACCCGTAGGGTGTGGTAACGGTTTTATCCTGAGCGTTGGAAAGAATATCCGGATTATCCAGACCGCTTCCGCCAATAATTCCGATTTTAGGCATAGCCCCTCGCTTTCGTGTAAAGATTCAGTATTGCATTTTCCACCTCTGACTCATTTCTTCCATATGCAAAAACCCCCTCATCGTGTCCGGCTGTGTAAAACACGCCGTGAGGCGACAGGCCCGTTTGCACCAGTCTGAATATGGCCCGGGCCATCTGTGGCGTCCCGTAGGATATATTCCTGCGCGTGCAGAAAGCCCCGGCGTTTTTCATATAGTCGAAAATATCTTTGCTGTGCACATGAACAACGGCCTGTATCTCCTCATGAGCTGCATAGACAGCCCAATGAGTCATTGATTCCGAAGAGGGCGGTATTTTTCCTTTGGCAGACACGTGATTTTTTTGAATATCACATGTTTCAACTTCAACAAAATCCTCTCTGTCCAATATTTTACTGCCCCCCGTAGCACTCCCCGTAATAATAAAACTCATGGTTTCTTTTCCGGATCTGCAGCTCACATTGCCAAACCCCACACCGTTTTCATACATTCCGATAAGCCCGATGTCATATAATTTCCTGCGAATATTCTGTACCATCATACTGTCTGCAGCTGGAGGGGCAGTGGATGTATCCAGAAAGCAGGAATATTTTATATATCCCTCATCCTGCATGGTCATGCTCCGGGAAAAGGGAAAGGATATCCGATTCATCGGCACGGCATATACCGCGTTCTGAAATAAGGCCGGTTATCAGATGGGCGGGGGTCACATCAAAGCCCCAGTTTGCCGCGGGGCTGTGGGCAGGAGCAACACGCACGGAGGTCATATCACCTTCAGCAGTAATTCCGGATACATGGGTTACTTCCCTGCTGTCCCTCATTTCAATTGGAATTTCACGTATGCCGTCGTACATGGAAAAATCAAAGGTGGAAGAAGGGAGCGCAACATACAGGGGAATAGCATTATCCCGTGCCGCCAAAGCCTTAAGATAGGTACCGATTTTATTTGCCGCATCCCCACGCCGGGTGACGCGGTCGGCACCGGTAATCACCATATCAACCATTCCATGCTGCATAAGATGTCCCCCCGTATTATCGGGAATAATTGTGTGGGGCACTCCTTCCTGAGAAAGCTCCCAGGCGGTCAGACGACTCCCCTGATTACGGGGACCTGTCATATCAACCCAGACATGAATATCCAGACCGCGGCGACAGGCTTCATATATCGGTGCCGTGGCAGAACCGTAATCAACAAAGGCCAGCCAGCCGGCATTACAATGGGTAAGGATATTGAATGATTTGTTTTTTCTTTTTTTATACATTTTTTCAATAAGGTCTGCGCCGAGAATCCCTATTTCTCTGCAGTGAGCTGCATCTTGATCGGCAATTGACTCCGCTTCACGACGGGCAGCTTTTTGCATATCCACACGAGTGGAATGACTGAGGAGTGTTTTCTTCATACGCCGTACAGCCCAGGCAAGATTTGAGGCAGTGGGGCGGGTAGCCATAAGCTCCTGTGCTGATTCTTCAATGCAGGAGTGAAGATCTTCTGAATCGGCCTGGAGAGTTGCGGCATACATCCCATACGCTGCGGTGGCACCGATACAGCCCGCGCCGCGAACGTTCATGTTTTTTATGGCAGCCGAGAAATCCCCCACCCGCCGCAATGACAGAATCTCAAAAACATGAGGCAGACGTGACTGATCAATTGCCCGAATGCATGAAGGATCGGACTCATCAATCCATACAGTCCTGTAGAATTGCCCGTCAATATTCATTGCATTTCCTCATTATTTAAACGCTGAGTTACAAAGGGTCGGTAAAACCCGACCGCAGTGTTTATTTTACTGTTTGTCCCTGCCGCATTGTCCGGGCCTTCAACTCCTGAATCCCGGGAATTGGTTCACCCAGGTTAAGATACATAAACTCCGCATCCTCGGACATACTGCAGTTTGGTGCATTCTTCAGAATCCAGGCATAATTTGCTGCTGCCTGCTCGTACCTGTTAAGACGATCACCATAAATCATACCTATCATAAAATATTCCCTGCAAAGATCTGCACCGCTACCGACGGATAAAAGAATATATTCACGATACGCCTCAATAGCCCGGCGAAACAAATTATCTTTTTTATATATTTCTGCAATTTTAGTGAGAGACTGCAGTCCGTAATCGGTAAAGGCATAATACGTTCGCAGGTGTTCAAAAATATTCCGTGATTCTGAAATATTTCCCTGAGAGAAAAGAGAATCAGCCCGGGTAAAAAGCGTTTCGGGGTCCGTATCAAAAACATCTGCAAAATCGGAATTTTCAAAAGAAACGCCCTTTTGGGAGCGCAAATCGTGAATATATTTATATTGTGCAACCTCACGCATTCGTTCACGATACTGGTCTTTCAGATTGGCAAAGAGATCCTGTTCATAGGGTTTAAGAGGAAAGCCGTACCTGTCCCAATATACATATTTAAGGTGATCTTCATATACTTTTTTATACAATCCAACCTTTTCCGGCAACACAGTATTAACGTAGTAATGTACCAGACTGAAACTATCAAACCATTCCTGCCCGCGCTTAAACGAGTCGGTTTCCGTATACCCCCTTTTTTCAGCCACGGCTCCGAAAACCTTCCACCCCAGGATAAAGACAGCATATTGATACCGTTCCTCTTTCGTGATATTTTTTCCAGGAAGCCATGACAGCAGCTCTTCCAGCTCACCGTAGGATATGAGCTCTGAAGCCCCCACCAAAGTGCGGATATTACCGGGCATTGATTCACCGTAGAGATCTTTATAATAGCGTGATAAGAAAAATTTACGCGGCTCTCTCCGCACCGTTGTCAGCCATACCTGCGCAATCTCATCGGAGTTTTTATCAGTATGACTTTCAATAAAATCCTGTGGTATATCGTAGGTCTGCAGGAACAGTGAGTCTGCAATTTCATTTCTGAATGCACGGTAGGTTTCATCGCCGGATTCGGCATCATCCCCCACAAAGGCCGATGCGTTACGGGTGAAATACTCCTGTATCTCTTCATCAGAAAAACCCAGGTTTTGTGAAACCACATCTTCATAAAAAACACGGCCCTTCCAGTATGTCTGCAGTAATTCCCAGCGGGGGGTTTCATAGAGGCTCTTACGGTATTTTCGGGCATCCTCAAGAAGTACTGCGGTTTCAACCAGGAGTGTGGAAACAGATTTATCGGCGGGAAAAATTTCTTCGTCATCTTGGGTGAGGGGAAACAGGGTTTTCACAGTTTCCATGGCGTCATAGTCATATGTGCAGTAGGTCTCTCCTCCCACGGTAACAACAGGATCACCTGAAGAAGTATCAAAAACGTCTATGTCAATATACCGAAAAAGCAATACAACAATGAGTATCAGCGGAGCTGCCAGCAGTATTCGCCGTAAAGATTTCATAGTAAAATCACTCCTTGTAAGACCCTATAGCCTCATCGACAGTCGAATAAATATCAAGCAGGGTGGTAGCACCGATTATATCAATAATTTCATACACATTATCGTTAACGGAACACACCTTGAATGAACCGTTTTTTTCCTTTGCAGATTTGCTGAAATGAAGCAGGATGCCCAGACCTGTACTGTTAACATACCGGAGATCAGAGAAATCTGCAATAATATTCACAATGCCTTCGTCAATAAGGGAGAAAACCTTTTCAACCACGCTTTCAACGTTGGTTGCATCCAGATCACCCTTAAATTTTACCAAACGACTGTTTTCTACGCCTTCAATGTCACTATACTCCAAATTGATTTTTGTTTCCATTTATTTTTCCTCTCTTAATTTTGTAACATGTACACAGGTTCCGCTTTCTGAACCATCTATATCAAATTCACTTGAAAGCATTTTGACCAGAGCAAGCCCTCTGCCGCGGGGATTTTCCAAGGTATTGCTCGGGGATTCAACAAACTTCTCCATATTATTGACCACATCATTATAACTTCGTTTGCCCAACTCTATTCCGTTGGAAATATTGATTTCCACCTTGCGCCGACCCACCGCAACGGAAAGTTCAATACTGTTATCGTCCTTTTTGGCCCCATGTTCGATTGCATTATTGCATAATTCATCCACTATTGTCTCTATCTGAAAAGCCTCTCTGCCACTGTAGGATTTTGCCTCGCAGGCCTTTCTGATAAACTTCCGTGTCACGGGAACGATTTTGAGGGAATTGGGTATACTGAGTATAATCGTGTCTATTTGCCCCTTATACTCCCAAAAAAAGTAATTCGTGGCAGAACGATTATCAACAAAGATCCGAAAAATTTTATCCGCATCAAGATCGCGAAGGTTCTGCTCCAGTTTTTTATCGGGACCGGAAAAACAGATATTACCGTCATAATCAAAAATAAATTGCTTTCGCCAATAGATGATCTCACCGATAAGACACCCGTCAAGTCGGGTGGCATCCCGTACATTAACAATAACAAAGGGCCGACCTGCCTCATGCAGTTCCTGAAGATGGCTTCTCAGATCTTCCAGAGATGCCTTATCCAAATCTCCGGAAAGGGTCAAAATGGCAATATCCCTGTATTCTTCACTATGCTCACTGGTTATCTTCGACACGTTCGTCAGCCCCCTTCCGTAAAACCCGAACCTTTGTGACAGTATCCCCTTCGGAGATAACGTCCACAGATTCCGCCAGCATTTTTACTATTTCCAAGCCCAGATTATACCGCTTGGGATTTCCATCATTGTCCTTTACAGAGGACTGCACAAGAGCATTCTGCAGGTTTGAAATGGATTCCGGACTCCCGCCTTCATCGCGTACAACAAGGGCGACACAATCCGTAAGGATCTCTATACTTATCCCCACCCGTGATTTATGTGAAGGGCTGCCGTGTTCTATTGCATTACCCACCAGCTCATCAACCATTATTTCCATACGATAGGAGAATTTATCCGTAAAACCGTACTCCTTCAATGCATCGGCCACAAATTCCCGTAAGATCGGGACATAATCGATGGTGGAAGGAAATGAGACCGTAATCTCATGTGACTGCTCTGTATTCATATTACTCCTCACCGTAGAGTACATAAAGTTCGTCTTCGGTGCTGATAAGCTTTTTCTTTAAAAGAACCTCCACCAGGCGTGAATGAGACGCAAGCAGGAGGGAAAAGGAAGGGGTCTCACCGAATCGCTTTGTAATACGTGTCTTCATAGCTTCTTTTTCCGAGGTTTCCCGCAATGAATCGAGAATACATTCCAGGACATAAATAATTTCACCATAGGTAAGATTACCCTGTCGATATTCTGTGAATTCCTGGATAGCTCCCAGAACCAGATCATTCAGCTTGCTGAATTCCGCGGAATCATCAAAGACATTTTTGTATGTCCTGTGTTCAGCCAATTACTACCTCCAATGCTAGACGCTCATACGTACTGTATTACCTAATATAATATTTGCATGCATGTGTACATAATTATTCTTCATATTCAGGGACGCAGGATGTATTAATACCATCCCACCCTAAAACTCTTCGATGAAGGGCAGAACCGTATTCTCCGCTTCGTTGATATTTTCAGCGATAACCGCCTCGGCCATCTGTGTTTGCTGCTGTGCAGTCAACTTCGCACGATACTGTTCATCCCGCCAGGGCAGTAAAATTCGGGAAAACTCACTCACTGAAGTCCGGAGTGATGTGGAAAAAATGCGCTGTCCCGTTGCAGCATCATACATACGATACTGCACCTGCAGAATCGCCCTGTTTCTGATCCCGAGACGGAGAAAACCTCCGCGCAGCACCTCAAACTTAAAATCATCAATCCGTGCCGTAATCAGATACCCCTCCTCAAAAAACTCAGCCTGTATAAAACGAAAAACCGTATCTTCCACCGGCCCCGCATTACGCTGGGAAAAATGGTGAGTTATTTGACGGCTGTCCTCCTCAGGAAGAATAGTCAGCTCACGGGCATTTTCAAGAGCATCATAGAATACTTCCGTAAAAAATGATTCCCGCCCCTCCAGGACCTCACCCTTTTGCAGTATAAACACGGCATTCTGTCCTGAAGCGGCCAGACAGATGCACAGTATACAGACAATCCGTTTTGCTATCATAATACATCCTTTTCAGCACGGTAAATAAAAACAAGTACCTCAGCCACGGCTTCAAACAGTTCTTCCGGAATCTCTGTCCCCGGTTCAAGATCCCACAGAAGCCGGGCAAGAACGGGATCTTCATAGCGGGGCACCTCGTACTCCCGGGCAGCGGCAATAATCCGCTCCGCAGTCAGACCGGCTCCCTTTGCAACTATTTCAGGGGCAGCGTAATCCGAACCATACCGCAGAGCAACGGCCTTTTTTCTGTGCTCATCCTTCATGCCAGTATATCACATTCTGAGTAATTGTCCATATTTTTTTTCTTTTCCCTGTTTTCAACCCGGTAATTGAGCACGGGGAACCCCCGCGCTTTCAGGCTCTGCACCAGCATTTTTTCCTCCCGTGAAAACCAGCGAAATCCCTGAAGATTTTCCGTACTGACTGCAACAAGGGCAAGTGTTTTGGCGGTATAGTGGATGGTTACACTGATTTTCCCCAGTTTTTCCAAAACAGTTTCCATAAAAAAACGTTTCTGAGTGTTCTGTGTCTCCTGGAGAACAAGGTGGATATTACCACCGCATTTCTGCCATAGGGGCGGAAGGATATATCCGTTGCGCCCATGGGACAAGGCGGCATATCCCGCAAGTTTCTCCTCAAGAGCAGAACACAGATACTGCAGACGGCTCATATCATGGCGTTCTGTATTGGAGCTTTCTCTGCCTTTCAGTGAAAGGTTTTGAATATGACCCAGGGTGCGGCGCAGGGTAAGGTTTTTGTGGTCAAAGGGCATACGGTCACTCACTTCGTCGAAATATCCAAGTCGGAAGACCGCTTCTTTCAGGGAACGGGGAAACAGCTCTTCATACACAGGAATTCCGCGTAAAAGAGCTCTGTAATACCTCATGGTACCTAAAAGATCTGCTGTGTGCAGTTCTTCTTCCAACCCGGGTAGGACATCAGAAATGATTCGAAGATCATCCTCCAGGGTAACGGTGTTAAATACAGCTTTGAGACAGTTTTCTATGAAGGAGACCGAATCTGCTTCTTCACGTGAGGAAAGAAGAATAAGCTGAGTAAGCCCCGCTGTTATAAGCTCATCTTTTTGTCCCTTTTCGTAACCACTGAGGGCTGCATTCAGTTTTTTAAAAAACGGCATGGACAATACAAGGCGGTGATCCATGAGCAGTGAGGCAAGCTCTCGGGGGTGAAAGAAAGCAAGAAGACGGGGATACTGGGAAACCAATTGCGCCTGCAGATGAGTAAATATTTCAGATTTTCCCAATAACCGCGGCACCGTATCTGTGGTATCAATATAGGCAGTACCGATAGTACGCAATTTCCTGAAGTTCAGAAACCGCCGCAGGGAAGGAAAATGATTGGTGATCACGGCGATTATTTCCGCAACCGCCTTGTAATCATGAGCAAAATCTATATACCCTTCCGCAACGGGATTCCCTTCGGATACATGCAGAATTTCATTAAGAATAAGTCGTTCATAGCCTCCTGCCAGGAGAGACAGGCTGACCAGTTCTGTAAAAAAGGACTCATAGGCGCTATACACCCCCTGGGCAGTGGTGAGGCCTTCCAACTGGGCACTCAGAGCGTTCAGGGCTCCTTCCATGCGACTCACTGCTTCTGCGTCTCCATTCTGAGCCAGGATCTCTGCCAGGGTAGCGGCAACCTGCTTTAGCATACCCAACTGCCCGGAATCATTCCTTGCGGGGGTAAGCAGACCGGTAGCAGATCCTGGTGCAGCGGGAGATTCTGCTCCCTGAAAAAGAGATATAAAGGAAAAGTTATCCTGTGAAACAAAAACTCCTGAAGCGGTAATTACACCGCGTGACTGGGGGAGAATACCCTGATTGCCGCCTGGAAGCCGAATTATAAAGGAGTCATCAGTACGCCCTGCAAGGGGCAGATATACGCCGGGAGATGCGGCTCCCCTGGTGTTTTGCACAGAGCTGAAAAGAGCCGATTGTATTTCCGCCGGGATCATTCAGTGAACCGCTTTCCCGATACTTTTAAAATCAACTGCACCTGATCAATGCTCATAGACATATCACGGGCAATATCAACAACATTCTTTCCTCCGGCATGGGCCGAACACACCTTTTCATGCCGGGGATGCACCATACCCGGGGCAGGTGATCCCTGAGAGCTGTCAACACTGCTTTTGCGTGAAGGAGCCTCAGACACAGCTGCGGATTCGGTATGTGTTTGCTGCAGGGAGGCATATTCCTCGCGCAGCGCCCGAGCAATATCCTCGGCAGAAAGAGCAGGTGATTGCGGAGGAAAGGATACTTCTTCCTGAGTGTTCTCCTGTGGGTTTTCAGAAGAAATGTCTGATCGGTGAACGGTTCTCTTTGGGGTTGCGAACTCCTTTTTGTGCGACGAAGCAGACCTTCCTGCTCCTCCCCTTTTCCCCTCCATGCTTTTTTTGGTGTGAGCCGCGGCGTGAAAGTTACTTAGAACCATTTTTCTTCGAACACGGTTTCTTATCTGCAGGATGCACAGAATCAGCAAAGACAAAACAGCTACGGACGCTGTAATAATAATAAGTATATCCAGTGTATTGGTCTCAACAAAGAAATAGACTGAGCGTTCCCAGAAAGAAAGGTCGCTCTGCTCCGACTGCTGCCCATCACGGTCAGCCGCACTCTTCTCAACCTGACTTTCAAGGTGTTTCTTCCTCCGCTGCACCTGTTTTTCCAGTGCAGAGATACCCTCTCCCCGACGGCGCCGGTTCTGGATCTCAAGCTGCAGTGAATCAAGTTCCTCCCAGAGATTATCCTGAGAAGGCTCTTCAAGGCCAACTTCAAAAGAAAATGCCCACAGGGGGAATAAAAAAAGAAAGAAAAAATGTTTTTTTTGCATCATGGTAACTTTTTGCTTTTTAAATTAACTTTTTTATTATATTCTATTTGTAATATAATAAATCCGGACGCATAAGAATAAAGTGGTACGCATATTATGCTAAATATAGTGGTCAAACACAAAAAAACGCCTGTAAAAAGCTATAGAATATCCAAAGACGGCTCCACCGTAGGGCGCCTCCAGACCAATGACGTAGTGATTAACAATATTGCAGTATCGCGCAATCATCTTAAAATTGAGCTGCCTGAAGAGGGAAAATATGCCCGTATCATTGATCTCGAATCCCTAAACGGCACCTACCACAACAACGAAAAGATTAAAGAGCTGACCATAGAAGATGAAGCGGAAATAACCATTGGGGATTTCTCCCTGTTTTTGACATTCGGATCCCCCTTTGCCCACCCAGCATCAAAATCAAAAAAGGATCCGGCCCCTGAATCCCGGACTTCTTCCCCCCCCCATACTGACGACACACCTTCAGACCAGGATTCATCTCCTGACGGCCGGAATGAAGAATCCGATGAAGCGGCATTAATCTTCTCTGCTTCAGACAAAAACAAGAACACCCTGGGCGGCGAAGAAAAACGGATTGAAAGCAAGGGCATTCTTATTGAGGTGGAACGTCAGATTGTCTATAAAATCAATAAAACCATTATGACTTTCGGCAATACCGATGACGATGACATTTACATTGAAGGCGGCATGCTTTCTTCAGGAAAGGTTGCTGTATTAAAAGTTGTTGATGACTCCCATATCATAAAAGCATCAAACAAAATAACAGGCAAATTTAAGATAAACGGCAAAAAAGTGTCCGAAGCGACTCTGCAGCACGGTGATAAAATAAAAATTGGCAGCAGCAAATTCAGCTTTATGTTAAAAACCGGATAGGGAATGAGAACAGCGTTTATATCAGATATCCACTCCAATCTTGAAGCATTACAAGCTGTATTGGCCGAGATAGAAAAAAAAAATGTAGATTCAGTAATATGTCTGGGTGACATAATCGGCTATGGATCAAACCCCAATGAGTGCGTTGATCTCATTCGCGAGAAATGCGACCTCTGCATCATGGGTAATCACGATTCAGCTGTATTTGCCCCCTCATCGGAACTGAATTTCAACAGCAACGCACTCTACGCAATTACATGGACAAGCAAAATAATATCCAGAAGCTCTCTGACGTTCCTCAACGACCTTCACATGACCTATGAGACGGAGGATTACACCGCTGTCCACTCCACACCCTACGACCCCTATCAATGGTTTTATATTGCATCCATAGAAGATGCTCTGTTCAATTTCAACTTTTTCAAAACCAAATTCTGCTTTAACGGCCACACCCATGTACCGGGAATTATTGCCCTGAATAATCAGTCGGGAAACATTAAGGTCTACAAGGAAAAATCATTCAGATACAATCCGGGCCCTGAGTACCGTTATATAATCAACGTAGGAAGCGTCGGACAGCCCCGTGACGGAGACAACAGGGCATGTTATGCCATCCTTGACACAGGAAAAAAAATCGTGGAATACCGCCGCGTATCATACAACATACAGAAATATCAGGATAAAATGCAGAAGTCGGGCATGCCCGATTTTCTTATCCGACGCATAGAACTCGGCAAATAGATCCCCGACACTGAAATACAGCTCACATTTCATGGAACAGTTCCCAATCAGGAGTATCCAATGGATATATCGGAATAATACCATACCGAAATTTGCGTCTCCTTTGAACGCAGCCTATGGGTAGATAGGGACACGCAAAACAGAAGCCAAAACCGCAGGCCGTCAATGATATCGCCGCCGGGATAAAGAGACAGAAGAATAAATGAAGCATCGCATACGGCAAAAGTTAAGCTGTTCCCAAAAGCAACTCAACGGCCTGAGAGGGAATCTGCAGAAGGATTGGCGAACATAGAATTCGCTCAGTGAATTTGCTTTCTGATGAATGAATACATGTTGCAGATTTTTTCAGAAATCTGCATCCCGGACATCCATGAAGTACGCTGTTGCAGCTCAAAAACGTACCAGGCAAATGGAGTTCAGGCGCCTTAGCCGATGCCTGCAAATGAGTGAAAAAATCAAAAAAACCTCATAGAATTATCCCTGCAGGCGTTTCATCACTGGGGAAATTACGACCAATTGCTCTGCAGCCTGAGGAATGCCGTCATGTGTCACGACAGAAATATGGATGAGCAAATAATCCATCTGCAAAGCCCCGTGAGTGAATATACAGAGAGATTCTCAGAGAAAGCGAGGAAAAGAAACGGTTTCCGAAAAAAACTTCTGCGGCGCAGTGGAAGATTCCCGGAGTGTATCAGGAGCAAGCAAGAGGACAAAACAGAGCCGGCACGAGACCATAACATGCGGAAAGGGTACGAATAGAACTGAATAAAACCGGGATTTATAAAGGGATGAATTTCTAATAAAAATGGTACACCCGCAGGGATTCGAACCCCAAACCGCCTGATTCGTAGTCAGGTACTCTATCCAGTTGAGCTACGGGTGCATTTTAAAGAACGAGGAGAATATATATATTTACAGCAGCGTATGTCAAGTTATTCCACAACAAAAATTGAACCGCAGTTTTCACAGAGCACAGGATATGACGCACTTTTGGCAAGATGCGCTATTTTTGGAGTAATCACCTGGTAACAATACGTACAATAGGTGCTCTCCATATTTATATGGGAAAGAGCCCTGCCGTTTTTCCGGCTTTTCTGAATTCGCTGGTACACCGTAAGAAATTTTCGATCGATTTCATTTTCCAGCTTCGGGCGCTGAGCCCGTACCTCTGCAATATCGGAATCTATTGAACCCAATTGTGTTGTATGGTCCTTAATCAGAGGATTAAGCTCAGCCCACAATGTTTCGTACGCCTCTTTTCGCTCCGATTCCCTCTCCTCCTCTCCAGATATCTGGGAAAGGGTTTTCTGCAATTGTTTATTTTCACGATCGATAATTCGCTTCCGGTCGCGGAGTTCTTTCAGTACCGCATCGTATTCACGCTCACGTGTAACCTGGGAAAGCTTTTCATTACTCTTTTCAAGAGCGGTTTTGTTTTCCTCGATCCGGTGAAGAATATGATCCCGTTCAAGGGATAAATTATCCAACTTTTTTTTTGCCTCATCCCAGCTTTTTTTCTTTTCGTCAAGACGGGATTCATAGTTGGAAAGTTCCATGGGGAGAGATTTTTTTGACTTTTCAAGGCGCGAGATCTCTATGTCAAGTTTTTCAAGTTCTTTCAAGCTCTGAAGATTATCCATGCCGGCCTCCGTTAAAACAAAAAAACTTCCACCATGCGAAGAAGCGATATATACAAACTGGATAAATGATGGTGGGCTCACCAGGACTCGAACCTGGGACAAACTGATTATGAGTCAGCTACTCTAACCAACTGAGTTATGAGCCCCTATCAAGAAGCGCCTATAATATATATATATGTGAGGTTAATATGTCAAAAAAAAACCATTTTATCCCCCGTCGTCAATCTGTATAAAAATTAGAAATAATTAAAGTACCGCCATATTACAGCCGATATAATAGTAAGACATATTATGGAGTAAAAGTATGCAGATTTCTTCCACAAATGGATATAATTTCAACGGAGCCCGGGGGCCCCGCAGGAAACCCGTTTCCAAATATTCTGCACAAAGCGGCAATTCCTCCCCGGCTCAACCCATCTCCTCTGAAAAAAAAGACAGATACATACATGATTCACATTCCGTACAGGCACATGATCTTTCAGAAATACGGGCACGGATAAAGTCCGGCTTTTATAATACCGACGTGGTAAATGAAGATCTCTCAGAAGCATTTTCCAATCTCTTCACGGATTAATTTTTTCACCCTTTTTTCGGCATACCCCTGTAATTATTGTATATTGTTCTATCATGGAGAAACAATCCAGGAGGATGAATGTCATTGGTAAAAAAAGAGTTACTCCCCGACAAAAACGGATTTTTCGGTGAATACGGCGGACGCTTTGTACCGGAGGTGCTTGAGAGCATTCTGGAAGAAATAACCACGGCCTACAACGCCATCAAAAACACCTCTGAGTTTCAGAATGAGTTACGCTATTACGCCACACATTATGTTGGCCGTCCCAGCCCGATATACTATGCTGAGAACATGAGCTCAAAAATCGGCGGAGCAAAAATCTATTTCAAGCGTGAGGATTTAAATCACACCGGGGCGCATAAAATTAACCACTGCATCGGTGAAGCCCTGCTGGCAAAAAAAATGGGGAAGAAAAAAATCATAGCCGAGACCGGTGCCGGGCAGCACGGTGTCGCCCTGGCGACAGCAGCAGCCATTATCGGCCTTGAATGCGATATTTACATGGGTGAAATTGACATAGAAAAGGAGCACCCAAACGTTGTTCGCATGAAAATTCTCGGGGCCAATGTCATCCCCGTCTCCCGGGGCCAAAAAACACTGAAAGATGCCGTTGATGCCGCCTTTGAAGGATATTTACAGGATCCTGAGACCCAGCTGTACGCAATCGGTTCTGTGGTCGGCCCCCACCCCTTTCCCATGATGGTTCGAGACTTTCAGCAGATAATCGGAGAAGAAGCAAAATCCCAGTTTGCAGAATTAACCGGCACAGCTCTTCCTGACAATCTTGTCGCCTGCGTCGGCGGCGGAAGTAATGCATTGGGACTCTTCACCGCATTTCTTGAGGATTCCTCCGTGGCAATTTACGGCGTTGAACCTTCAGGTCGGAATATTGACGAATCAGGACAGCATGCGGCCACCATCACAAAGGGAAGACCGGGTATGCTGCACGGCTTTAAGTGTTACAACCTTCAGGACGATGCCGGGGAACCTCTACCGGTATATTCTGTTGCCTCCGGCCTTGATTATCCCGGTGTTGGGCCGCAACATTCATATCTGCATGATATAAAACGGGTCATCTATAAGTACATCAATGATGATGAAGCTCTGGCTGCATTTTTCGATCTCTCCCGGGACGAAGGAATAATTCCCGCCATTGAAAGCGCACACGCTGTTGCCTTTGCTCAGAAACTGGCCCGGGAAAAAACTCCCGAAGAAACGATTCTTGTAAACCTCTCCGGTCGGGGCGATAAAGATATTGACTTTGTGGTAAAAAACTATGGAGAACAATACGGAATCTCACTGTAATCATATCGTCGGGGAGATATTCTCCCCGACTCTTCTTTGATTCAGACATACCATACAGAGTTTCACAGCCATCCAGGACAACGGGACTTCCCCCTCCCCGGGAACCGGATACAGGAATGACGCGTGATGCCCGCAGAAAAAAAAGCCGCTGTGATGGCCCTATTCTCAGCGTGTGATGTACAAAACCGCCATCCCGGAACATCTGTCCGGCCGTGGGAGAATACCCTGAAGCAGGTATTACCGAATAGATAATCAGTGATACACATACCATCCGTAATTACAGCAGCAAAACAGTCCTGTCCACTCCTGATTTACAGCAAAAGAGCACCCCCGGCACACAACACAGGATGCACTGAAATATGATATTTTAACCAGGACAGGAGCCTGCCTGATAAAACGAAGGGGAAGTACTATCCTATCACGCGACAGTCGGATTGCCCGTGATTTTTTGTACTTAGGCCGGATGTTTTGGATACCCACTTTGGATAATTACCGATAACTCAAAAAAAGCAACGTCCGTTCCACCCGTGATATTACTGTGAGTGGTATGGCAACTACACTCTGCTGAACTGGTTGTTTCATAAATATTCAGTATATCCACAATCCCCGGCAGCAGGCAAACATTCGGTGAAAAAAAATGCTGTTTACCCATTATCTGAAAAGGCTGCCCCCGGTTTCCCTCATTCTTGCAAAACACCATTCCTCACATGGAATCAAAGGAGTGTGAGATATGGTACTCATCACCTTCAACGGTAAGGAAATCAGATATCAGTCGCCTACGATAATGAATTTACCCCAAATAAAAAAGGACCACCCAAACGGGCGGTCCAAAAGCAATCGCCTAAATCACCGTAATCAGCCTTTATATTCAAGGGCATCAAAGGCTTCAAGTATTCTTTTTGTCATTCCCGTTTCAGCTTCTCTCAGCCATTTTCTGGGATCATAATATTTTTTATTGGGAGAATCCTCACCGTCAGGATTTCCGATCTGTGCCTGAAGGTATTCCTTATGGTTTTCATAATAATCAAGAACACCTTTCCATGTGGCCCATTGAGTATCCGTATCGATATTCATTTTAATAACACCGTACGTCAATGACTCCTGGATTTTCTCAGGCTCTGAACCGGAACCGCCGTGGAATACAAAATTCACGGGTTTTTCCTGCGTATTGTACTTCTCCTGAATATACTTCTGAGACTGCGCAAGAATCTCCGGGCTCAAAACCACATTACCCGGCTTATATACGCCGTGGACATTACCAAAGGACGCGGCAATGGTAAAATTTTCGGATACCTGGGACAACTCATCATACGCATAGGCAACTTCTTCAGGCTTTGTATAGAGGTCTTCCTTATCCACATGTGTGTTATCAACACCGTCTTCTTCACCGCCGGTAATACCCAACTCAATTTCAAGACCCATCTCAAGGTCAGTCAGTTTTTTAAGATATTTTTTTGAAATATCGATATTATCCTCAAGGGATTCCTCAGAAAGGTCCAGCATATGGGAAGAAAAAAGCGGCCGTCCGTTTTCCTTATAAAACTTTTCACCGTAATCGATAAGACCATCCACCCAGGAAATAATTTTCTTTGCACAGTGATCGGTATGAAGGATAACCGACACACCATAGGCCTCTGCAAGGCGATGAACATGTTCTGCACCGGCAATAGCACCGAGAACTGCAGCATTCTGACCTTCAAGGGACAGGCCTTTTCCGGCATTAAAAGCCGCGCCGCCATTGGAAAACTGAATTATCACGGGACGGTTAATTTTGGCCGCAGCCTCCATAACCGCATTAATGGAATTGGATCCAACGCAGTTTACCGCCGGAATAGCAATCATCTTTTCCTTTGCAATCTCATATGCTTTTTTTACATCCTTCCCGTAGATTACACCGGGTTTAATTGCATCAAATTCGTTACTCATGAAAAACTCCTGTCATTGGTTTAGATTTTCCTCTCTAATATAATATATGGCTGCAGGGCATATACAGTATGTTCAAAACCGCAGGCAGAAAAATTATTTGCAGGAAAATGTCATTTTAACAAACACAGTTTTATATATTTCTATGTAAAATTTGATTCCTTGCTCGGAGGTCAGTCGTATGAACAGATACACTCTTTCTTTTCTCACAGGGCTTTTTCTTATTTCAGCGCTCTATTCGTCTCCCGTGGTATTTCATTCCCCCGAACCGTGGATAACGCTCAGAGACGATACAATTCGGGTTCATTTTTCTGCAGACAGCTCTGTGCACGGAAAAGATATACGTCTTTCACTCCTTGAAGGCCATCCGCATTTTTCCCGGACCCTTCAGGAGGAAACACTGGAGATTCAATCCCGCGGAAATATCCACAGTTTTCTGGTCCCCCTCGATAACCAGGGCGGCAACAGTTTCTTTGGGGTACAATGGGACATCACCGGAGAGGATCAGGAGGGAATCATTGCCCCCGTATCAAAATATACCCTCAACTCTTCCCGGGTTAACGATGAAATAAACGCAGTTTTCTTTCCTGAGGAAGAAATTTCCCCTGAGAAAATTCACGCTGCAGTTGATTCTGCCGACGATGGAGATTCCATTCTGGATATTCTCTTTCTCGCTGACAAAAATAACCTTGTACTCGTCAGCCGGGCCGGCTCAGATGTGACCATAGCCCTCGATCCGGCCAACAGCAAAACCGGTTTTCCCGTTTTCTCAAACCGCTTTATCCGTCTGACCGATGAAAAGGACGACAAAAACACCTTTTATTATTTGCAACGCAGCTTTTCCGAAGAAGATAATGAAATTGAATATACCGAGGAGCAATGGCACGGAGAAATGGAATCCAGCCGCGAATATGACCTCAGGATCATAACCATACCCTGGCACAATCTGGGTATTGATTTTCAACCGGGACGCCGCATCGGTTTTTCTCTCTTCGGGGAATATGATACGTTCCCTGCCCGGGCAAATAAATTCATACCCGGAACCTGGCATAATCTGAGAATAGAATAATTATATTTTGCATTGCATTCATTTTGAAATATATATATATTTCGTTCGTCTTTGACAAATATGGTGGCTGTAGTTCAATTGGTTAGAGCACTGGATTGTGGTTCCAGTTGTTGTGGGTTCAAATCCCATCAGCCACCCCATGTCGGACGATTTCACCCCTTTTCTGTAATTTCAACATACTGTCTTTGGAGGATACATGGCCGCTCCCCGTATTCTTGTGGTCGATGATGATGTCCATATGCGGTCATCCATTGTTGAACTCCTGAAGTTTTCTGAAACCTATGATGTTCTGGAAGCCGATAACGGAAAAAATGCTCTGAGTATCCTTGGAAAAAAAACCATTGACCTTATTCTCTCCGATATCAAAATGCCTGAAATGGATGGCATAACCCTTTTGGAAGAAGTTAAAAAAAGCTACAAAAATGTTCCGTTCATTGTTATGTCCGCCTATGGAGATATCCAGACTGCGGTAACGGCCATGCATAAAGGAGCCTATTACTTTGTTGAAAAGGGAACTGAGTTTTTTATAGACGAAGTTGAGGCAACGCTGAAACGGGCACTGGACGCATACTTTCTTCGAAAAGAGAATTCGCTTCTCACCCGGGAGAATAAAAATCTAAAAAATGCCCTCGCTGAAAAATCAACCTACATCGGTAAAACGGCGGCAATACAGGAAATCAGATCCGTAACAGAAACCGTGGCCCAAAGCAGGTCTACCGTACTTATCATGGGGGAATCCGGCACGGGAAAGGAACTTATTGCAAAGTCAATCCACGCCATGAGCAATCGCGCCGGCGGGGCGTTTATCAAGGTTAACTGCGCTGCTCTTCCCGAAGGTCTTATTGAATCGGAATTATTCGGCCATGAAAAGGGCGCCTTTACGGGGGCTGTCAAGCATCGTCAGGGCAAATTTGAACAAGCCTCGGGAGGAACCCTGCTTCTGGACGAAATAGGCGAAATGCCCCTGGGAGTCCAGGCAAAACTGCTGCGTGTATTGCAGGAAAAGGAGGTTGACAAAGTAGGCGGTGACATGCCCGTAAATGTTGATGTCCGCATCATAGCCACCACAAACCGCGATCTGTCGGCGGAAATTGAGGAAGGTAATTTTCGGGAAGACCTCTATTATCGTCTCAATGTCTTCAATTTCACACTTCCTCCACTGCGTGAGAGAAAAGAGGATATTGAAGAACTTGTCCCGCATTTTATCGATAAATACAACCGGGAAAACGGACTTTCCGTTAACAGGGATATTTCTGCCGGGGCCTTACAAAAACTTCATGAGCATGCCTGGCCGGGAAATATCCGGGAGCTTGAAAACACCATTGAACGTGCTGTTGTTCTTACCCAGCAGGGTACAATTCAGCCCGGCACTGTTTTCCTGAGAAATTCTGCCAACCGTTCTGAGGGACTGACCCCCGGAATGACGGTTGCCCAGGCGGAAAAAGAACTGATTTTCAAGACCCTCGAATTTTGTAATAACAATAAAACCCGTGCATCAAAAATGCTTGACATTTCAATTCGAACCCTGAGAAATAAACTGAACGAATATTGTGCCGGAGAAGAACGCCATGCCTGAGTACTCCTATCTCTTCGGCCCTGTACCTTCCCGGCGCCTGGGTATGTCTCTGGGCATCGATCTTGTGCCGCATAAGGTCTGCACCATCGACTGCGTGTACTGCGAATGCGGAGCCACAACATACTGCACCACCCGGCGAAAGGAGTATGTTCCCGCCCGAAGTGTTTTACAAGAGCTGGAACAGTTTATGCAGCAGGCTCCTTCCCTGGACTGTCTTACCTTTTCAGGTGCCGGTGAACCGACACTCAATTCAGAAATCGGTGGTATAATCAGGGAAATGAAAAACCGCTATCCTCACTTGGAACGGGTTCTGCTCACAAACGGCACCCTCCTGTATGACCCTAAAGTCCGTGCGGATATTGAGGATATTACCATTGCAAAAATTTCCGTTGATGCCGTTACTGATTCCGTATTTCAACAGATAAACCGCCCCCACACTGAACTCAGCCTCGAAAAAATCAAAAAGGGAATACAGATTTTTTCCCGGGAATTTCAGCACACTATCTGGCTGGAATATTTCCTTATTCCCGGCCTCAATGACTCTTTACAGGAGCTTGAAGCCGCTGCTGAATTTCTTTCAACAGTGGATGCAGAGAAACTCCAGATCAATACTCTTGACAGGCCGGCCCCGGAATCCTGGGTGCGCAGGGGGTCCGCAGAGGCTCTCAGAAAAGCTGTTGAAATTCTCCAGGCCCGCCTTCCCTATCCAGTCCTCAACGTACGCAAAACGAAACAAAAGGCCGCCTCAATGGGAGGTAATCTGCCCCTCGATGAAATAATTCAGAATCTTGTTTCCCGCCGCCCCATGACTGCTGAGGATATTCATCATTCCACGGCACGTGATTCATCCGCCATTGAAGCAGCCCTCAAAAAGCTTACGGCGGACGGAAAAATCAGAGCACGGCGGGAACACCGCGGTATTTTTTATGAGACAGAAAAATAGGCGTGCATATTGTCTGCTCCCTCAGTGGTTATATATATTCAGGTAAAACACTTCTTTTCTGAGGATTTTCATGATTCTTGTTACCGGTGCAGCGGGGTTTATCGGCTTTCATCTTTCCCGTACATTATTACAAAAAAATGAAGCCGTCATCGGCCTTGATAATTTTTCTGCATATTATGATGTGGCATTAAAACAGGAACGGATTAATATCCTCAATAAATATGAGAATTTTATTTTTGTTGAATCATGCCTGACTGAAACCCGATCCTGGGACACCCTGTTCTCCCAATACCCCATTACAAAAATATGCCATCTCGCAGCCCAGGCAGGTGTACGATATTCCCTTGAGAATCCCCGCGCCTATGGCGATTCAAATCTCACGGGATTTCTCGAGGTGCTTGAAGCAGGCCGACACAACCGGGTGGAGCGTCTCGTCTACGCATCATCATCCAGTGTCTACGGCGGCAATACAAAAATACCATTCTCCGAGACAGATACCGTGGATACCCCGGTAAGTCTCTATGCGGCAACAAAAAAGGCAAATGAACTTCTGGCACACAGCTACACCTCTCTCTATGACATGCAAACCATTGGGCTTCGGTTTTTTACGGTGTACGGCCCCTGGGGACGACCTGATATGGCATATTGGAAATTTACCCGTGCGCTTTTGGAAGAAGAAACGCTCACAGTGTACAACCGGGGAAATATGGAACGGGATTTTACCTATATTGATGATATTATTCAGGGAGTTGAAGCCGCTCTTTTCGCAACGGATCTGAATCAGTATGAGGTTTTTAATCTCGGTAATAACACTCCCGTGCGGCTCATGGATTTTATTTCCCTTCTCGAAACCCACACGGGCAAAACCGCCCGCATGGAATTTCTTCCCATGCAGCCCGGGGATGTTCCCCGCACCTATGCAGATATTTCCCGGGCCCGTGAAAAGCTGGCCTACAGCCCGGAAACCGGCATACGCGACGGCCTTGAACACTTTGTAACCTGGTATAAAAACTATTTTAATTATTAAGGACGCCACTTATGAATACACCCGTTACCCGTCCCTGGGGAGCATATACTGTCATAGAAGATCAGCAAACCTATAAGGTAAAACGAATCAATGTCACAGCGGGAAAACGCCTCAGTCTCCAGTCCCACGCAAAGCGTGATGAACTCTGGACAATTGTGAAAGGACAGGGAGTTGTCACTCTTGACGCTCTTGAAATAGAGGTATCCTACGGAAAAACAATTGACATACATCGCGGCCAGAAACATCGCATAACCAATACCTCACAGGAAGAACTAATTTTTATTGAAGTGCAAACCGGTGAGTATTTCGGGGAAGATGATATCATCCGCTACGAAGATGATTTCGGCAGGGCCTGACCCCCCTTACGTTTTTCCATTTTTTTCTGGTCCCGTATTTTCCTGAAAAATTCCTGAATCAACGCCCGGGACTCATCACGGGATACACCGGAGATAATCTTGGGCCATCGTCGATATGCTGATAACGCAGATTCGCGGTATACCGTGTTTTCCAGAGCCCCGAAGCGACTGTCCCCTGCGGCATAGACTATTTCCTCCACCCGGGATTGCAACACCGCTCCCAGACACATCATGCAGGGTTCCAGGGTTACGTACAGTCGACATTTATTCAGGCGCCAGGTACCCAGGCTGTGCGCCGCAGCGCCAAGTGCTATAATTTCGGCGTGCGCCGTGGCATCCTGGAGCATCTCCACCTGATTGTATCCCCGACCGATTATTCTGTCTTCACATACAACCACGGCCCCCACGGGAACTTCATTATTGTCATAGGCCTTCAGTGCCTCGCGAAGGGCTGTCTTCATATAATATTCATGGGGCGGGGTATTCCCCGCTTCAAATAACAGAGTCATACCGTCTGTCACTGTGTCAGGTAGTGTACTAAAAGTCTAACCCCTGCGCCCGTGGCATATTTAGGGGTAATACCGCGGGGCTCCGAATCATTCCAGGCCGTACCGGCAATATCCAAATGAGCCCAGGGTGTATGGGAAACAAAATTCTCCAGAAATGCCGCTGCCGTTATCGAACCGGCATTGCGTTTTATTTTTGAAATATTACGGAGATCAGCAATATCGCTTTCCATGGCCTTTCGATGCTCATCACGAATCGGCAATTCCCATACCCGGTCAGAAACGGCTTCACCGGATGTAAAAAGGCGCGCTGCCAGGGTTTTGTCATTGGAAAAAAGGCCGCTCACGGTATCACCAAGGGCAACAAGGATGGCGCCGGTGAGGGTTGCCAGATCTATCATTTCAGTGGGATTATACGTTGCTTTGCAATAGGCAAGGGCATCGGCAAGGACCAGTCTGCCTTCGGCATCCGTATTCAGCACCTCAACCGTTTTGCCACTCCAGGAATCATAGACATCGCCCGTAAAATAGGAATCACGGCCGATTGCATTATGGGCAGCGGGTATTACGCCAATGACATTTTTCTGAACATTCAGCTCACACAGGGCTTTCATAATACCGAGAACAGCACCGGCCCCTCCCATATCAAGACGCATATTTTCTATTGAGCCGCTGGGTTTAAGATTCTGGCCGCCGGAATCAAAGGTTATACCCTTGCCAAAAACAGCAGATCTTTTCTCATCATCGGTATTTCCCGTATATTCCATAATAATAAGCCGGGGCGGAGTCGGGCTTCCTTTACCGACAGCGTAGAGTAAGTTTAAGCCCTGTTTTTCGATATCCTTTTCATCCAATACTGTGACAGAAAGGGCACTGTGTTTTTTTCCAAGTTCACGGGCTTTTTGAGCAAGCATATCCGGGTAAATTTCACCGGCATTTTTGTTGACCAAATCCCGCGAATAATTGGTTGCCTCCGCAATAATCCGCGCTTTTTCCATATCTTCTTCAGCAAGATCGGAACCGACAAACTCAAGAGTCTTCAGACAGGATTTCTTTTCTGATTTATACGCTTCAAACCGATATGCTCCCAAAAGAGCCCCTTCCACCACGGGAGTAAGACAGCTGGCTTTGGGCACAAGAACCGATACCGATTCACGTTTCAGATCCACAATTCTCCGCACTGCTGCGGCAGCTGCGTTCAGGCAGGAATCAAAGGTGTACTCCTCTCCCACGGAAACATACACCCGGGTTTCTTCGTCTTTGTATCGCAGGGTTATACTGTGTTTTTTTCCGTCAAAATCCCGGATATCCCGGGCTTCTTCACCTGAAACCAGAATAATTTTTGTGGAAAACTGTTCCGTTTTTCCTATGGAAATATTCATTATATTCTCCTTGTAATCGGGTAATAAAAACTATATTAATATAGTAGAATGCCGAAAAAAAGAAAACCATTGTACGTATTTTGAGGTTTCATGAGCAGTGTTTATATTATAATAGGTCTGATTCTTACGGCCATGACAATTCTGTTTTTGGTTATCAGCCGGGTATTGAACTCCACCATCAGTTATCTTGCGCGAATAGAATTTTTGCTCAATACGGAATATGAATTCCGCCGGGATGAAATGGAGGTGAGTAAAATACTGATGGACTCACTCAAAGAGGAAGATCTTGAAGATGAGCTGGAAAATACCAGCATCGACACCGATACCACACCGGAATCAAACACCTGATACCTGTTATTCACAGTAAGCCATGTCCTACGAGATACCGAAAAAAGATACCTGTACCGCAGTGGAAATAAAAAAAAGCCGCTTTATAGCCCATCTTCGGCATGTGGATAATCCTGATAAAATACAGCGTATCATCGGGGCTCTGAAAAAAAAACATCCCCGGGCAAGTCATGTCTGCTGGGCGGCGGCCTGGAAAGCGCCGGAAGACTCCTGCTGCCACGGGTTCAGTGATGATAAAGAGCCCACAGGCTGTGCCGGTCAGCCGTTACTGAAAGTTTTGTCTCATTCGGGAATCGGCCAGTCCCTCATTGCGGTGGTCAGATATTTCGGTGGAACAAAACTCGGCACGGGCGGAATGATAAAAGCCTATACTGAAGCCGCCCATACAGTGCTTAAACGGGCGGAAACCCATACTTATACACCGGTCCAGATCTTCAGCATAACCTTTCCCTACTCACTTGAAAATACCCTGCGCACCACACTCAGGGCCTATCCTGTGATACATGCTGAATTTTTTCATGGAATATGCGTGAAAGCCCAGGTACACGTAGCGTACTCCAAAGCAGATGAATTTGTTCAGTATATGCATTCCCGCTATCACAAAAATATCTCCCTTACTGCAGATGAACATATATTATAACAGCTGAGTGTCCCTCCCCCACGATCCTGATCCTGCAGAGACATAGCAGAATAAGTTTCCTGTACTGCATGATTGCTTGATTTTTAGTGCAGATAGAATGTATTATACATATGAACCCATTTAACCACAGGTGGTAATTATGAAAAACTTTATTAAGGGAACACTTCTTGGCGGTATCGGGCTTGGACTGCTGACGTCTGAGCGTTTTGAACATTTTGTACGGGATATGATCAAAAAAACGGAAATGAGCCGTGAGGAAGGAGAACAATTCTTTGAGGAACTCAAGGAAAAAACAGAAATCGCCCAACGGGATCTGGAGAAAAAGATTCAGAAGGAAGTAAGGGATAATCTGGAATCCATTGGCGTAAATCCTGAAAAGGATATAAAAAAATTGGAACGGAAGATTTCAGCCCTTGAAAAACGCATAACAGAGCTTGAGAATTCTTCCAATGATCAGAATAAATAAAAAGCAGTCCATAGGAAAAACCTATATTCACTTTAAGCGATACCGGCAAATTGTCGGTATCCTTATAAAATACGGTTTTGATAATATCATCGATCATATGAACATCGGTGAATTCCTTCCCTTTCTGTCTCAGAAAAAAATTGATGACATCAATGCCTACTCAAATCTGGACCGCCTTCGCATGGCCGTTGAAGAGCTGGGTCCCACCTTCATAAAACTTGCACAGATACTCTCTGTGCGCCCTGATCTGATACCATTGGATATTGCCGAAGAGCTGTCCAATCTTCAGGACAGGGTTCCTCCGTTTCCTTCAGAGGAAGCCCGGGACATTATTGAAGCGGAAACCGGCCATACTATTTCCGAACTTTTTATTGATTTTGACGATATCCCCATTGCCGCCGGTTCGGTTTCCCAGATTCACCGGGGCACACTCCATTCCGGTGAAGAAGCAGCCGTAAAAGTTCAGCGTCCGGGAATTCGTAAAAAAATTGAAGTTGATCTGGAAATACTGTATCACCTTGCAGGTATTCTTAAAGATCACGATAAACGGTTTACCCATCACCGACCGGAATTAATTGTTGAGGAATTTGCCAAAACGCTTTCCCGTGAACTTGACTTCGTCAATGAAGCCCATAATATCATGCAGTTTAAAACAATGTTCAAAAATAATAAAACCATCTACATACCTCAGGTGTATCACGCTCACACCACATCAAAACTGCTTGTTATGGAATATATACGCGGGGTAAAACCCGATTCCCGCCACTCCCTGGAAACAATTGATGATCTGCCGCCATTTAAAACCATAGCCCAAAACGGCATGGCCCTGATTTTTGAACAGATTTTCATCTACGGATTCTTTCATGCCGATCCTCATCCGGGTAATATTTTCATTCTTGATTCAGGGGTGATCTGTTATATCGACTTCGGTATTACCGGCAGGGTAACAACCCAGGAACGTGAAGATTTCATGGAGCTTCTTTTGGCCATTTCGAAACGGGACGAAAAACGGCTGGTGAGAAATATTCAGAAATTTATTTACCCCAATCAGCGGGTAAAACAAACTGAAAAGCTGGAACGGGATTTTATTGAGTTGATCGATCAATATATCAATGCTCCCCTTGAAGAGGTGCGCTATTCGCGCATAATTAACCGTCTTTTTTCCATCCTGAACGAAAACAAAATTGCCCTGAAAAGTCATATTTATCTTATGCTGAAAACTCTGGCAACCTCGGAAAGCATGGGACGCACCCTCTACCCTGATCTTGTGCTGATTGAAGAGATGAAACCCTTCATCAAACGCATTTACCGCAATCGATTTAATCCCAGAGCTGTGTCAGATAAAACATTGGCACTCATGGGGGATTTCATTCAGGTTGCCCGGGATTTTCCCGAAGACATACACACCCTCACCCAAAGCCTGGTCAGGGGGGAAATGTCCCTTGAATTAAAACATGATGGACTGGACCGGCTCACGCTTATGCTTGATCGGGTCAGCAATCGAATATCCTTTGCAATTGTTCTTGCCTCCCTTGTTATCGGCTCCTCCCTGATAATACAGTCGCGCACTCCCCCTCTGTGGAATGACATTCCCGTCATCGGCCTGGCCGGATTTATTCTTGCCGGTTTTATAGCTTTTGCCCTGATTTTTTCCATGCTCAGAAAAAATAAATTTTAGCTCCCCAAATACTAAATAAACCGACGTAGCATATCACCAACCCGGAGGGAGTACGCATGGTCTGTTTCAATGGTGACAAGGCGGTTTGTGACGGCTTTTTCCAGCTCATTGCCCGATAGGTCCCGTATGCAGGATACGGGGACATCCCTGGAACCTTTTTTCTGATTAACCGAAAGAACAGAAATCTCCTCTCCCCGCCAAAAGGGATTTTTCACGTCCACCACTGCCAGGCCTCCCGCAAGAATATCCTTAACCCGCCCCAGAACACGAATACGGCTTTTTTGTTTGGCAAAACTTATTTCCTGCATCTGCGTATCACCGCCGATAAAACCTGTTGTATAGGGACGATGATCAAGAGATTCAAGTTCCTGTACACGTTTTATGTCAACACTGTCACACAATCCTTCGGTGACAGCAGTAAGGACTGCGGCATAGGCTGAAACAACCGTGGAGATATAATTTACACTCTTATTTCTGCCTTCAATTTTCAGGGAATCAACCCCAAGCGAAACAATCCCGGGAAGAATGGAAAGGGTATTAAGATCCTTTGCATTAAATATATAGGCTCCATGGGAGTTCTCCTCAATGGAAAAGCCGGAAAACTCTGCCGTACCCTTTTTTGAACGGGGAAACACATCATAGGGCAGTCGACAGGGCTGGGAGCACTCACCGTGGTTGGGATGTCGTCCATTGATATAGGCCCCCATCAGACAGCGTCCCGATATTGATACACACATGGCGCCGTGAACAAATATTTCAGTTTCACAGATTTTTGCCTGGGCACAGTCTGCCACCTGCTTTCGGGAAAACTCCCGGGGAAGTACAATCCGTGAAATTCCCTGCCGCGTCCAGAACCGCATACTTTCCATATTGAAGGTGCCCGTCTGTGTACTTAAATGCAGTGGGATATGAGGTACCATATCTTTGCACAGACAGATAACTCCGGGATCACTTACAATAAGGGCGTGAGGAACAATGGCTGTCCGGGCAAGCTTCTTCAGAAACTGAGAAACCGCCCTGAGCTCTGCATCATTGGGCATAATATTGAGAACCACGTATATTTTGCCCTGAAACCGCCGGGCAATATCCATGATATCCGGCAGATCAGCAAGGGTAAAGTTATCTGAAAAGGCACGCAGGTTCAATACTCCCATGCCCAGATATACGGCATCAGCTCCCGAAATAAAGGCTGCTTCAAGGGTTTCGAAATTTCCGGCAGGAGCAAGGAGTTCAGGAATTTTCATACTTAAAAACGGGCAAAATATTCAAGTTTTATTTCACGGCCCCATCCAAATACATCATCCTCGTCAGGATAATTTTTACTTCGTATGCGATTGTTCAATACATCCCGGAAATTGACTGATAACTGGAGAGAGGAAACAAATCGCCACTTCATTCCAAGATTTAAAAACCCTGACGTAACGCCCCAGTAGCGATCGGGTTCCTTATCACGTATCTGTTGATTCACCGCAAAATCATATTCCACAATGGCAGCAAGCTCATTGTTAAGATTAATATCCGTGGCAATTGCAAAATTCGGCCAGTGGACAGTATCAAGATCCTCCAGGGAATAATTTACCATAAAGGTAAATCCCGCAGGAAAATTAAAGAACGGGTAGGGCCTGCCTGCCGAGACAAAAAACCCCTGCGATTTGTAGGCAAATCCGCGGTATTCAGGGGCATTTCCCCCAAAACCCTGAATATCAATACCGGTGACCACCGACCACCGCCGCCTGGGTGCATTAAAGAGATGATACCTAAGGCGGGCCCCGGGCCAGGGATACCAATCCACCTCGTCCCGTCCGATTAATCCGTCACCGCCGTATCCGACCCCAATGGTCAGTCGGTCTGACAGGCCTACATCGACGGAATGAATTACTCCGGCACCCTGAGCAGACGTTGCTCCGGGAGGGGATATGCGGGTTGTTACAGAATAATCTCCCCGCTGAAGGGTTTGTGCCCCGTTAAGATCTATAAGTCGCGAATTAAATATGGACGCACCGCTGAAAGAAGCCAGACACATCCAAACTGCCAGGAATTTTCTCATATCACCTACCAATTACCTATTTCGGGGTTTTTTCTTCGTATTTCCATTTTCTTCCGATTATGCTCGGCGTTTGTTCTTGAAAAATAATGCTCCCCCGAGCCGTCCCATTTTGCCACAAAAAACAATTCATCCGTATCGAGAGGATCGTAGGCTGCAAGAAGCGCCTCTTTCCCCGGAGAACAAATGGGAGTGGGGGGCAAACCGGCAAAACGCCGCGTATTATAGGGAGTATCGCTCTTAAGCTCCGAGACCCGAAGGGGGCTGGTAAATTTATCCAGGGCATAGCGAACAGTTGCATCAGCCCCCAGGGGAATACCTTTTTCAAGGCGATTATGAAAAACAGCGGAAATCCTTCGCAACTCATGGGGAACCCGGGTTTCCTTTTCAATGATCGAAGCAAGAATAAGTGCTTCATAGGTTGAAAGATCTGCCTTCTTTTCCGTCATTTCCAGGGAGGCATACATACGGTCGAACTGCCGGACAAGTATGGCGATGACATCTTTTTCGGATGCCTTTTTCGGCAGCAGATAGGATTCAGGGTATAAAAACCCCTCCAGGGATGAATAGTCGTCCTTACCCACCTCCTGCAGCATCGTCGAATCACGGGTCAGGGAATCAAAAACCGCACTGTCCAGGGGATATTGATGAGCAATGACAGTCGCAGTTTGCGCACGAGTAAGTCCTTCGGGAATGGTAATATTCACCCCTTCCACCAAAGGAGAGGAAATAAGGATTTCCGCAGCACGTCGCAGACCGGCCTGTTGCGGAATCATATAGGCACCGGCCTGAATCTTATGTCCTTCTTTCCGCCATCGCATGTAGTAATAAAAAAGTGTATGGCTCTGAATAATATTGTTCCGCGCAAGGAGGTGAGAAATACTCTGAAGGGAAGTACCGCGTTCTATGGTGATACGCACAGGTTTCCCCTGATTATTTTGAGGAGGATAGTATTCACCATAATAGAGCCACAGCCCTGCACCAACAAGCAGAAGCGTTATAACAATTACTGGGAAGAGTTTTTTTTTCTGCATGATACGCACCATAAAAAGAAAGTAATAAAGTAAATATCCAATTCCTGCTAATATATATAATAGTCCCGTAAACCATATATTGCAGAAACATTTTACCGCACACATACTATTACTGCGCACAATCAGCCTTCAACCGGTATATCTGCCCCGCCTCCTGGATAATAGCATCCTTCATTTCCAGGGATAGAAGTGTCTCAAAGAGTGATTCCTGATCGTGAACCTCCTCCATAAACTGGTCAAGTCGCATTCCCGAAGAATGCCGTTTTAAAAGCTCAAGGATATTTCTTTCCTCTGCTTTAAAATCAGTCATATCAGGTTTCTTTGCCCTAGGGGATACAGCGGGTGTGCGGAAAATTGATGGTGTGCATCCCGTATTTTTATACAATTCGTACAGGTCCTCCAGAAGAGCTGACACATTCAGAACCGGTTTTGCTCCATCGCTGATCAACCGATTTGTTCCGGCGCTGCGGGGAGAATAGATTGAACCGGGCAGAGAGAAAAGTTCCCGGTTCTGTTCAAGAACATGTCGGGCCGTGGACAGGGCTCCGCTCTTTTCCCCCGCCTCGACCACAAGAGTGGCCATACTCAAAGCAGATATAATGCGATTTCTCTGTAAGAACATGTAGGGCTTGCCCCCCATGCCCGGCGGATACTCAGTAATAAGGCAGCCCTTTTGGGCAATATCCCGCGCAAGATTACGGTGACAGGCAGGATAAATGGTATCCAGTCCGCTCCCGAGAACTGCAATGGTGGTACCCGTTTTAAGAGCAGCCCGGTGCGCAGCACAGTCCACTCCAAGAGCAAGACCGCTCACAATGGTATATCCCCTGCGGGCTGCTGTTCCGGCAATATCATCCGTGGCCTTTATTCCGTACTCCGAGCTGTTTCTGGTACCCACAATGCTGAAGCAGGGAGTATGCAAAGCGGAAACATCGCCCATGACATAAAGTATAAAGGGAGCAGTATCACATTCTTTTAAAAGCCGCGGATAGTGAGTCGATTCCCGGGTGAGAATTGAAATGGAATAGGAACGGCACCAGGAAATAATCTTTTCTGCCTGTATCAAAAGGGATGAATTAATCTGTGTGGCACATTTCTCCGGAATAATTTTTTTTACATCCTTCAATGCCGCAGAAAAGATCCCCGCCGCATCACCAAAGTTCTCACACAGAGCATCATATCGCCGCGGGCCGATGCCTGGTATAAGTGAAAGGGCAACACAGTGCTTCATTGTTCCGATGCGGAATGAAGTTTTTTTACAATCTCAGATACCTTATATCCCAAATTCACCGCCGTGGCAAGACCCGCTTCATCGGCTTCTATACCCTGCGGTATTCCGCTCCAGAGATTTGCCCCAAAATGAGACGTGGGTGACGAATCGGGCACGGCAATCATTCCCTGAATAAGGGCACTGCGCAGTATTTCCATTTCTGTTATTTCCTGCCCGCCGTGGCGGGAACGCCCAACGGACAACGCTCCGGCAACACAGTTTTCCCACAAAAATCCATGACGGCGAAAAATAACAGAGCGATCAAAAAAGGCCTTGAGCTGAGACGACATACCTCCAAAATACACAGGAGAAGCAAATACAAACCCCGATGGGGTATGTTTTTTCAGAAGGGGAATAATGGACCGGGTATACTCATCAGCCAGGGAGCAGTCCGGTTCACTGGTTGTTTTGCAATATCCGCAATCAATACAGCCGGAAAAGGAATGCTGTGACAGGGGAATAATCTCAGTATCAATACCTTCGCCGGAAATTACCTCCATGGTTTTTTTCAGGCCGAACAGGGTTGTGCTGTTTTCTTTTTTGGGACTTCCGCAAATACCGAGAACAAACATTGAGTACTCCTTTATTCAAAAAAACGGGTATCATAAAGATAATCAGAGAGTAATAGGCGCAAATCTATAACGGCAATATTCTGCTGGTACACCGCACGGGCGTATTTTAATTTCTGCATGGCCACCGCATGACGCCGTTTTTCCAATTCTTCGCGACTGATAATACCGTCACTGTGGCGCATGCGGGCAAGCTCTTCCATTTGCTCTGCTGCCGACAGGGCTGTTTCAAATGACTGCAGTCTGGCCATGGTTTTTCTGTATTCAGCATAGAGATCTTCCAATTCACCAAAAATCTCACGTTTCCCGGCTTCGTACAGAAGGGAGGCTATCCGCTCACTATAGCGGGCTTTATTCAGTTTTTCAATGCGGGCTCCAAAACTGAACAGTTTGTAACGCATACCAAGATACACCTCTTTATCGGGACGGAAGGAGAAGTCATGATCACGCCCCATATAGCCGGTTCTGCTGAAACGAACCCCCCAGTGAACTTCGGGCCAAAAGAGTTTTTCTGCTTTGCGCACCTCTGTTTTGGCCATCTCCACGGTTATATCACCCTGGAGCAGGTCCTTATTTTCAACAAGAATCTGTTCTTTCATCAGCTCTATGGGCACAGAATAATCACGCGGGACCAGTTCATCTGTCAGAATAATTTCATCATCTGCACCGGAAAGATTTCCCAATTCTATAAATTTACGGGTAACCTTTTCCTTTTCATATTCCTGGGTTTCCAGATCTGTTTTTGCCGTGATATATTCAAGATAGCTTGATAACGTATCATAGGGATCCGTAATACCCCGCTCATACTGTGCCACCATATTTTCATGGTACTCTTTTCGCTGCGCAACCAGAGAGGAATATACAGCGGCCGTATTCTGCACCAGCAAAAGGCGATAATAGAGTTTGGTAGCCTTTGCCCGTTCCTTCATCTGCACCAGCTGCCATTCGCAAATGCTGTAACGGGCCTGCTCTTTGAGTATATCAAAGTCTTCGCGCCGGGTATGGGTAAACCACAGGGGCTGCTCAAAGGAAATACCGAGGGAAAACATATGAGAGGGAGGGTTTTCAAAGAGGTTGTAAAAACGCTCATCAACAAGTTCGGAAATAACCTGGCCGCTACCGGAAATAAAATCAGCTTCATCAAGATACCGATCGTAAATTGATTCTGAAGAATATCCGGGAATTATATTGGACCATTGCGGACGATAGGCATAGGTCCCGTCAAGATATAACTGGGGATAGAATTCCCGTTCAAAGGCATCCTGTTTTGCCTGCCATTTTCGCTGATTGAGCTGAGCACTCGTTACCCGTTCAGATCCGGCATACACACTGTCAACATATTCGTCGAGCCCGATTGACGCAGCATGAGAAATAAAAACAAGAGATAACACTACTGCTGCGTTTTTTATTTCCATGGAATTATCCCGGTTTTATACAGTCAATATCCCCGGGGAACACCCCCCGTACAATATTTTTGTTTTTATACCTTTCATCGCAGGTAACCTCCCGGCCAAACCACGGCGGAGGAATAAATGCCTGCGCATCAGCCCTGTTCGCAAACTCTACCTCCGCAGCGGCAAATCCCTGCAGTTCTTCATAATATATATCAAGTTCGATAATAAAACGATTATGGGGAATACGATATCTGGTTTTTCTGATGCGAAAATCCTCAGTGAGCGGCCACAGGGTGTAAAATTGTTCCGCTGTCAGAATAATCTCTTCTTCCCGGCGAATCATATGCCTACCGCTTTTCACGGTAAGCATATAGCTGTCATTGCTCCGGCGAAGACGTACCTCCCGGTTCTTTTCAATGGAAAGATATCCCTGGTCAATCCCGTATTTGGGATGGGAATCCAGATCAGGGGGAAGGTGGTGTATTAAAAACTGCCGTTCAATTTCCTCCGAATAATTACTCATGACATCAACCCTGCCCCCTGCCGTTTGCAGGGGTATCAGAATTTACTCTACTGCATCTGCTGACGGAGAAATGCGGGAAACTCGCTGTCATCCTGCGGTATACCCGAATTACTCTGCGTATAGCTGTGTTCATCCGACCGATCCCGTGTAACAAGACCTTCGTCTTTGGTGGAATGGGTATTCATTTTCTGCTGTTTACGAACCCAGGCGGGCGTTTCAATATCCCGGGGGTCAAATGAGTGCGGGTTTACGCGGGGAGTCTGAGAAAGGGACGATTGCTCCTGCTTTTGCGGAGCCGCAGATTTCTTCTGCCTGTCCACATCAACAATGGGAAGATCATCCTGAACCGCATTCTGATCGTTCTGTTTTGTTTCCCCGGAAGATTCCGAATTAATATTCATCATCTGCTGAACCGGATTCTTTACTTCCTTCTTGGCAGTTCCCCGACCGGAAGCCTGTTGTGAACCCGTTTTGGCAAAACCCGTTGCAACAACTGTTACCTGAACCCTGTTCTCCATCTCGGGATCAATCATGGCACCAAAAATAATATTGGTGTCGTTATCATCACCGATAAACTCATTAATCCGGTGGTGAGCTTCATTTACCTCATCAAGGGCAAGGTCCAAACCACCGGTAAAATTCACCAAAAGCCCCTTGGCGCCAAGAATATCAATATCCTCAAGGAGGGGTGAATTAATAGCCTCTTCAGCAGCCTGAACAGCTCTGTTTTCGGGATCATCGGATTCCCCAACACCCATAAGAGCATCACCCATATTCTTCATAACCGTCTTTACATCGGCAAAGTCAACGTTTACCAGACCGGATTCGGTTATAAGCCGTGAAATCCCCTTTGTTGCATCATTCAGCACACGGTCAGCGGTTTTGAATGATTCAATTATGGGAGTACCCTTTTCAACGATGGAGAGTAATTTCTGATTTTCAATAACAATAATGGTATCAACATTCTGTTTAAGTTCTTCAATTCCCGCACGGGCGTTTCTGTCACGAACCTTCCCTTCAAAGAGGAACGGCTTGGTAATGACACCGACGGTGAGAATGTCCATATCCTTGGCAATCTGCGCAACCACCGGGGATGCCCCCGTACCTGTGCCGCCGCCCATGCCGGCGGTGATAAAAACCATATCCGTGCCTTCAATCTCCTTGGCAATCTCATCCTTATTTTCCTCAATCGCCGCACGTCCAACTTCCGGATTAGCACCGGCACCAAGACCTTTTGTAAGTTTTTCTCCGATCTGAATCCGACGACTTGCCTTATTTTTATCCAGAGCAGCAGCATCGGTATTAATGGAAACAAACTCAACGTTGGTCAGTCCGTCCTCAATCATTCTGTTTACGGCATTACCGCCGGCACCACCGACGCCGATAACCTTAATTTTTGCCTGAGCATCAAATACCGGTTCCATATCCATATCGGGCATACTTCCTTTCACATTATAATTCATAATTCCCCCAACTATTGTAAAGTTTTACACATTTTTTTGTACATTTTTCTAAAAATACTTTTGTATCACATCTTTAATTTTCGTCCAGAAATCTTTAATGCCGTCCATCTCCAGACCGCTTCTTTCGGACTCTTCTTTTCCTCCGTCAAGCTCCATACCGTGCATGCAGAGACCAATTCCCGTGGCATGAACGGGTGATTTTGCCACATCAACCAAACCGGTAAAATTCTGCGGAACTCCGATTTTAACCGGATGTTCAAAAACCCGCTCCGCCACGCTTTGGATACCTTCAAGAAGTGACCCTCCTCCTGTAAGCACAATACCTGCCCCTAGGAGATCATTATACCCCGACTGCCGCAGTTCTCTGCAGGCATAACTGAGTATTTCCTCCACCCGCGGTTCAATTATTGATGTCAGTATTTCCCGGGACACCTGACGTTCTTCGCGGCCGCCGACACCGGGTACTGGAAAATCTTCACCTTTTTTCACCTCCTTTGGATTTGCGCATCCGTATTTTTTCTTTATCTCCTCCGCTTTATCAATCGGCGTACGGATACCTATGGCGATATCCTTTGTGACGTATTCACCACCAAGTCCGATAACCCTGCTGTCACGCAGTGCGTCATCAAGATATACGGCTATATCCGTGGTTCCTCCCCCGATATCAATCAGGGCAACGCCGATCTCACGCTCATCCTGCTCCAGGACTGCCTTACTCGATGCCACGGGCTCCAAAACCACATCGGCAACAACAAAACCCGCCTTTTCAACACTTTTACAGATGTTCTGTACACTGGTGGTACCGCACGTTACAATGTGCACATTGGTTTCAAGGCGGACACCGCTCATGCCGATGGGGTCTTTTATACCCACCTGATCATCCACAATGTAGTCCTGAGGAACAATACTGATAGTTTCACGATCCTTTAGATTCGGGACTGCACTGGCATTATCTATTGCGCGCTTCACATCTTCCTGAGAGATTTCCCCGCCGTCATTTTTTACTGCAACCACACCGGATTTGTTAAATGACTGCACATGTTCACCGGCTATACCCACATAGACCTCTGAAATATCAACACCTGATATCATTTCCGCCTCGTGGACCGCCTTTCTGATTCCCTGCACGGTTTTATCGATATTCACCACAACACCCTTTCTCAAACCGTGAGAAGGAGCGACACCGCGGCCGATTATCTTAGTACCGCCGTCGCTTTCCTGTTCTGCTATAATACAGGCTATCTTTGTTGTGCCAATATCCAGACCGGCAAAATATTTTGACATATTTACTCCTCTATTTTATAAAGGCTACCTTATCATATGAAAGATCTATATATTCTTTCACTGAAATATCTTTACTTGAAATAAATTCAAACACTGCATTCATACTCATCAGCATATCCTCTGCCACGGATGGCGAAAATCTGATTTCAGGTTCCACCCCTTTCATATGAATTGTTATCATATCCCCGTCTTCCATATCCAGAGAAACCAAATGGGCAAAAACTCCCTCATTTTCAAAGACCTCTCTGATTTGTTTAAATTCCTGCAAATACGTGGAAGTCATTCGGAAATTCCCCGCATCGTCCATCTCCGCTTCCACTCCGGTAATAACCGGTATGTCGTAATACGTTCCAGCCGAAAAGGGCCATAATATTCCCGCATTATTTGCAAAATACACCTGGTTATCAAGTATTACATACCCGCAGGGAGCATGCTCCTGTATGGATATGGTTACATCCCGCGTCAGAGAACGGTGTATCCGAACGTTTTTTACTGCCTCAAGTGATGACAGACGTGCTGTAATGGTATCGGGATCTATTGAAAATATACTGGTCGTACTGTCAATATCCACCAATTTCCTGATGACCTCATCATCTACGACGGTATTGCCGGTAATAATGAGGGAATTTATCTGAGTGGATGGTCGGAGCACACTGACATACCACTCAGTATCAATGCGTGGAACCATAAAACGAATGGTTGCCAGAAGAAGAACAAAAAGAAGGATGGTTCGCCCGGGTTTGTTTTTTGCCACCCGCTGCTTCATCGCTTTTCTTCGTTTGCGTTCGTTTGTTCCAATTCTCCGGGGCATTAATCAATCTCCTTCAACAATCGATAACCCATTTTCCAGACATCGCCCGCACCAAGAAGCAGAACCGTATCCCCTCCCGTAACCATCGACTGTAACCGCTCCACGGTTTGCTCCTCTGTCAATGACTGTGCTGCAATGCCCCGTTTATTCAAACCGTGTCGAAGATCTTTACCCGTCACAGAATGCTGCTCCGGTTCCCGTGCACGGTAGATGGGCAGAATAAACACTTCTGCGATATTTTTATTTGCAAGGGCCGCAATAAATTCATCCTTCAGAAAAGCAGTACGACTGTAAAGATGAGGCTGGAATACCACGTATAATTTTCCCCGTTTATATTTTTCAAAGGTGGAGAGAACAGCTCTGATTTCCGTGGGATGATGAGCATAATCATCATATACCACCACCCCTGAACGCTCACCGATAAAGTCCATTCGCCGCTTTACTCCGGGAAACGTTTTCAGAGCAGAACGTATCTGCTCATCCGTAATATCCATATGCTGTGCAACAACAACAGCGGCAGCGCTGTTTAATACATTATGTTTTCCCCGCAACGGAATAGAGATATCCTCAAACATTCTCTCACCGATCTGCAGAGAAAAATGACTTCCCGTGCTTGTTTCCCTATATTCTTTCACGCTGTAATCGGCATCCTGTGCAAACCCATAGGTTGTAACAGGCTTATCCAGGGAAGCCAGAATTGACCGCACTCCGGCATCGTCAATACATACCACTGCATTTCCGTAAAATGGCACCTGATGAATAAACTGACAAAAAGCAGCCTTGATGGCATCTATATCTGCATAAATGTCCAGATGATCCGCTTCAATATTTGTTACCACGGCTATATTGGGATACATATGCAGGAAGGACCGATCGTATTCATCTGCCTCGGCAATGAGGATTTTACCATCTCCAACAAGGGCGCCGCTGAGAGTATCCCTTCCCTTGAAAATTCCTCCGGCAATAACCGTGGGATTTTTCTCCGGCCTGTCCATAATATGGGCAATAAGAGAAGTGGTGGTCGTTTTCCCGTGTGTTCCGCTTATCCCAACAGAAAAAGAACTGCGCATAAGGTCTCCCAGCATTACCGCACGTTTCATAACGGTCATTTTGGCCGATCGTGCATAGATAAGCTCGGGATTATCCTCTTTCACAGCACTTGAATATACCACAATATCCGCCCCTTTAATAATACGGGGGTAATGACCGATCTGCACTTCAACCCCCCATTGGCGCAACTGGCTGATCACATCGGATTCTTCGATATCACTCCCCGTAATGAGATGCTTCTGCTGATGCAGGACTTCTGCCATGGGAAACATACCGGCACCACCGATCCCGATAAAATGAATACGCAATTTCTTATGTATCACGTGATATAACCTCCTGAACAATTATTTCCGTCGCAGAAATTCTCCCCGTATTCAAAACATTTGCCACGCATCTTTTATAGAGTGGTGAATCAGCTTCAAAAAGTTCTGTGAGTATGGAAATTACTTCCCGGGACACGGCCTGGTTCTGTTTAACCAAAAAGGCCCACCCCTCTTTTTCAACCGCCAAAGCATTATAATACTGGTGATTTTCCGCCGCCCATGGAAGAGGGATGAATATGGCCGGTATCCCAAACAGGGCGGTTTCGCTGATGGTTGATGCACCGGCGCGACCGATGACCAGACTGCTTATGGCATAATAGGGATACATATCGGGGAAAGACCGGGCCACAAAAACTCCTGCCCTTGAAGCATAGCGCTGTGCAAGCTCTGTATAGCTTGCTTCACCGGTCTGCCACACCACCTGCACAGCGGTCTCGCACAGATAATCCACCACGGGGATCAGCGCCCTGTTCATAGACAGTGCCCCTTGGCTTCCTCCCGTAATAAGTACGGTTTTTGTATGCGGTGAGACCTCCGGAGGATAGGAAAAAGAAGAATAGTCTCTTTTTTTTGGACGCACAGGGTTGCCCGTAACAAGTGTATTTCGCTGAAACTGAGGGCTTGTGGCCAAGGGCATTCCGAGAAACACCGCACGGGCATGTTTCATATACCATTTATTCACCACCCCCATAACGCTGTTTTGCTCCTGAAGATAGATGGGAATATGTCTCATTCCTGCAGCCTGAAGTACGGGACCGCACACATATCCCCCAAAGGCAATAACCGCATCGTAGGACCCAATCTCCCGTAACAGCCCAAGGGTTGCGACTGACATTTTAGCCAGAGCCCGAAGGGGCTGAAGGGATATTTTTCGCTGCAGTCCCTCAACATTCAAAACACGGCGATTCAACCCGTAATTTCGGGCTATATCCGCTGTATTGCCGCGCCGTGTTGTAATCCACACCACCGTACAGTTATGATCCAGAAGCTGCTGCATCACTGCCACGGCGGGAAAAATATGCCCCCCTGTTCCGCCGGCTGCCACAAGTATCCTCATAGGGGTTTCTCCGTGCTTCGTGCGCCGATATTGAGTAATACCGCCACACTGAAAAGAGTAATAATCAGATTCATTCCCCCAAAGCTCATAAAAGGAAGGGGAATCCCCGTGGTGGGAATAAAACCAATATTCACCGCCGTATGGGCCACAAAATTTGTTGCCAGAAAGAGGGTAAGCCCCACTGCCAGATATGTGCCGGATAAATGGTCTGCGTATTTTGCGATTCTGAACCCCCGAACAAAAACGCAAAAAAAACACAAAAACAATATGAGTACACCGATAAAACCAAATTCCTCAGCAAAGGAGGCAAATATGAAATCCGTATGCGTTTCGGGAAGAAAATACCGCTTCTGCATTCCCTCTCCGATACCCTGACCGAAAACACCTCCGCTCCCTATGGCGTTTACCGCCTGATTAAGCTGATAATTACTGCTGTGCTGCCCCGCATCTCTGTTAAAAAAGGAAAATAACCGCTGCACCCGATATTCTCCCTGATGAAGAAATATCATGGCGGGAACAAAGGATGCCATCAGAACATACAACAGATGTTTTTTTCGTGCCCCGCCGATATATAACAGTGAAAACCCCGCAAGGGCAATAAAAACTGAGCTGCTGAAGTCCGGTGCAGCAGCCACCAGAACCGCCACTATCAGTATCATTACCGCAGCAACCATAAAGTGATCGCCCTGCCTGATGCCCCCTTCCTGTTTTGACGAAAGCACCTTGGACAAAATCAGTATCAATCCGATCTTTCCGAGTTCTGACACCTGTACGGCAAATCCGCCAATGGATATCCACCGCCGTACATTACTGATTTCCCGGGAGCCGGGCATAAGAACTGCTATGAGCAGTATAACCGCCACCACATAAATTCCGGGGGCAAGGGAAATGATTTTTTTATAGTCAATAAAGAATACTGCACACCCGATAAAAAGCCCCACAATAAATCGTTGAAACTGATTTATTACAAAGAAACCGGCTCCGCCGAATCGCTCCGAAGCAATCAGATACGAGGAGCTGTACAGCTGTATAAAACCCAGTATAAGAAGAACCAGGCAGCACAGCAAAAGCGGCATATCAAGTTTCTTTATATCAGCTTTCATGGCAGTACTCCATACATAACGTTTCAAACAACAGTCCCCGCTCTTCATAATTTTGAAACATATCAAAGCTTGCACAGGCCGGTGAAAGCAGGACATTCTCCCCCGTAACGGCATTTCCCCGCGCTGCAGAAAAGGCATCTTCAAGAGAAGGGTAGCAGCAGATATGTGAAGAACTGTGCCATGCATCTGCTATTTTCGCAGCAGATTCACCAAAGAGATATACCGCGCGGCATTTATTTGCAACCAGGGGACTGATTCTCTCAAAGTCACCACCCTTATCGCGCCCACCGCACAACAGATGCACCGATGCATCCTCAAAATCGGCCAGTGCTGCTTCCAGGGACTGCACGGTTGTTGATTTGGAATCATTAATAAATTCGACCCCCTGATATACTCCCAGCGATTTCATTCGGTGCGGCAAACCTGAAAATTCTGCCATTGACTGTTCAAAATCTTTTCCGGAAACTCCGTAAATACAGGCGACAGCGTAGGCTGCCATATAATTGTACCGGTTATGCACTCCTTTGAGAATACCCGCCGAAAGCCGTACTCCGCCGTATTTCTTTCCCCGGGAGTCGCTATACCACAATTGGTTATCTTCAGCAACAACAGAGTCATATCCGGGAATCTTTTTTCCAAAAAAGATAACCTTACGCGATAATCCTTTTCCAAAATCAACCAGAAACTTCTGTCTCCCGTTCAGAATAACCATTCCCGCGGGTTTTGTCATGGCGGCCATTTTCATTTTTAACCCCGCATATTCGGAAAAATCACCATGACGATCAAGATGATTGGGAAAAATATTAAGAATAAGGGATATATCCGGGGCAAAGGAGGAAACCCATTCCATCTGAAAGCTACTGACTTCACAAACCCGCACCCCCCGGGGGTCCATATCCTGTGAAACCGCCGTCACCGGTATTCCGATATTACCGCATGCCCGGGCCCTTGGAAATCTGCTGCGCAGAACATTCTCCAGAAAGGCAACTGTGGTACTTTTTCCGGCTGTACCGGTGACAGCAACAAGGGCAGAATCGGAAAGTGCTGCACCAAATTCCATCTCACTGACAATGGGAACTGAATGCCGCTGCAAAGCTTCACAGATCGGTGAATTCTTCCACACCCCCGGTGATATCACGGCAAGATCAGCATCAAATACGGCATCGCTATGGCCGCCAGCTTCCCAGGGGCAGTCTGAAAGCCCGGCATCATCCAATCTTTCTTTCACCACCGCTACTGATTCGGTATCGGAAATAAGGCAGGGAATACTGTGGCTGCGGCAGTATGCGGCCACTGCAAGAGCGCTGGCCCCGGATCCGATTATCGTTACTGAAGAAAAAGGTTTCATTGGACCTTCTCCGGGAAAAAGTCCAGTATTCTTTCCATTCCCGCAGCCCGGGATCCCTTCAGCAAAACCACATCTCCCGGTGTAAGTATCCGGGTCGCCCCTTTCATTTCATCCAGAGATTTCAGATATACAAGACTTGCCTCATCCATTCCCGCATCACGGGCTCCTTCATAGATGCCGCGCGCTGCATCCCCGAGAGCCACAAGCATATCAATCCCCAGCATCACCGCACGTTCACCGACCCAACGGTGCAACTTTTCAGAATATTCTTCCAGCTCATGCATATCTCCGGCAATAACCACCCGCCGGCCTCCCTGTGTGGGGTAATCGCATAGTAATTTCATTGCACTGTCCATGGAGGAAGGATTTGAATTATAACAATCCACAATCCAGATAATTTCATTACGTGTAACAATCTCACCCCGCATATCTCCGGGAGTAAGTTTTTTAAGAGCAGCACGGCAGTCATTTTTCGATATACCCAGTTGAAACGCCAACTCAAGTGCGGGCAGCAGGGCATACATAAAATGGCGGCCCGGCATGGGCAGATGGAACCGGCTCCCCCGGAAGCGAAAGGTATAGGTGCCGTCCTCTTTGCACTGCGGGTCCTCTCCACGAATATCTACATTTTCACTCAACCCGAAATACAGAGAATCAAATCCTTTTTTGTTCCTGTATTCCCTGATTCTTCTGTCATCTCCGTTGAGATAGAGTGTTCCCCCAAGGGATTGGACAACCTCTGCCAATTCAAACTTCGCTTCCACTGTTTTTTCTATTCCACCGAAATATCCCACATGGGCGTACCCGATATTGGTAATAACCCCCATATCGGGGCGTACAATTGCGGCATTTTCAGCTATTTCAAAACGATGATTGGCGCCCAGTTCAAAGACAGCCATATCCTCATCGCCCTGCAGGCGCAGCAGTGAGAGGGGAACGCCGATATGATTATTCCAGTTTTCCCGGGTTCTTCCAACGCGATACTTCTGAGACAGCAGGGCATACAAAAAGCGCGCTGTGGTTGTCTTGCCGTTGGATCCGGTCACCGCTATGACGGGAATATCAAGGTGGTTTCTGTATTCCCGGGCAGCCTTCGCAACTGCAGCGAGAGGGTCATCAACACACAGAAGGCGTGAATGATGGCGGGAAGGAATGTCTGCCCGTTTTTTCTCAGCAACAACAGCCGCACACGCACCGTTTTCAAAGGCCGCAGAAATGTATTCGTGACCATCCCGTGCTTCTCCCTCAAGAGCAAGGAACATATCCCCCTCCTGTATCTTTCGTGAATCCATCCAGATATCAGGCAGGGGAAGATCCCGCAGATTTTCATTCACATCCCGGGAAACGCCCATCCATGCGGCAAATTTGTCAAGATTAACTGGTCGCATCACTTCCTCCAAGCTCATTCCATACTGCAGAAACCTCTTCACGATCATCAAAATGATGTTTCACACCCTTGATTTCCTGATAGGTTTCGTGACCCTTTCCGGCAATAACCACAGCATCATCATCAGAAGCACGGGCAAGG
>JBNJEI010000008.1:0-55810 GCA_051745755.1 Fibrobacterota bacterium | reverse complement strand
TCCTCCTCCTGAAGCCCGGAGGTCAGATCATGGCGTTCTCCCCGGTGAACAAAAAAGGCCTCCTGCAGTCCATGCTGCTCCCCGTTCTTTTCCGTGCCTCCGGCCATAAGATAATCAGATTCGAAGGGATGACCAAAGACATTGACCACAGATGTTGTTTTTCCTCCAAGAGACTCCTCTTTCGGAATAAGTATTTCAAAATGTGCAGAGAGAAGACCCGCAAGACACAAAACCAGAACAGAAAACCGTACCATAAAAACTCCTTTGAAAAGTAATACTACAATAATAAGATATAGAGATAATATATTTACTGAATACCTTCTGCGTGTGTTTTTGTTATATGACAGTGGGATTTGGGCCGAACTCTTTTCGGGGACTGCTCAGATATGTGATCAACAAAAAGAGCCGCCCATGGTATGTGAAATCCTGCGTTTTCGTGTATGTTGTGAAGAGTACAGGACATGTTCCAAGCAGACAGAAGCCTGAAAGCACAGCTTTTTCTGCGCAAAACTGTATGGTGATACGACTTCAGCTCCCCGCTTTTTACCGGACTGTTACCCCAAAAGATACACTCCCCATTCATATATTTTACCGGTACATACAGAAAAGACCTTGCCGGAGCACAGGTTTTGCAAATATTTTATGCACAGATCAAAGTACAGGCGTATAACCGACTTGACAACACCCGGGTGGGTGTGATGGTATACGAAATATCATAAATCCGAAATCCGGAGACTCTTTTGTTTTTTAACTGTAGTCAGGCAGAATGAAACCCATAGAAAAAACCAGTAAGCTCAGTGTTATAATTATTGCGTATAACGAGGAGAAGTTTCTTCCCGGTATATTGCAATCTCTGCGCTCTCAGACCAGGGACAATTTTGAAGTAATTGTTGTGGACAGCAACAGCACTGATAAAACCGAATTTATCGCACAGGAATGGGCATCTGAGTTCAGGGAATTCACATACCTAAAACTTAATGCAGTGCGTGGACCTGCCTATGGGCGTAACAAAGGCGCTGAAGCCGCAAAATACGAACGACTGGTTTTTTTTGATGCCGATACATCGGTGAACAATGATTTTATTGAACGCATTGACACTGAGATCAAAAACAGAAACCTTGACGTAGCCACCTGTCCCATCCGAATACTGGAGGGCGGACTCTCATCGCGTTTTGCCGCGTTTTTTCTTAATGCCTCCATGATTCTCCTCAGACCGGTGTACTCCTCAGGATACGGTGCCTGCTTTATTTCGACACGAGCGGCGCATCAATTTGTGAACGGGTTTGATGAGGAGATCGGACTGTGCGAAGACTGCAATTATATTAAAAAAGCTCGCAAAAACAAGACCTTTTCATACGGTATATTGTCCCCCTGTTTTTATACGTCAAACAGAAGAGCTGCTTCTGATGGGGAATTACGCTTTATGCTGAGATATATAAAAATTCATCTGTACAGAATGCTGACCGGAAAAGAGATCAGAAAGGATACTATCGTATATAATTATGGGAATTTCTAACACCAAAACGGCTCTGCGGCACAGAATCTGTTCCGCCCCGCTTCCGGCAAAAGTACTGGAAATAGTACGGGAAACAACGGGTCTGCTGACAAATAAGTTTTTTTATATCGGCGCTCTGTCCTTATTTGTGGGGATAAAACTGAATTATTACTCCCAGGGATACCTGCTGAACTTAACACAAAACGGCACAACCCTGCCCATGCTGTCAGATCTGATATTGGACAATATCCCCCTGTGGAAGGTGGATTATCTCTATGATATTTTTGCCATTGTGTCACTTCTTACACTGATGGTGTTTGTCATTCATAAACGCAGGTACGGCAGTGTTCCCTATTTTTTGCTACTCAGCGGAATATTTCAGATCATCAGAGGGTTCTTTATTGTGCTTACCCCCTTTGGAAATCCCATGGGGTTTGACGGAACCCAGGGACCGTTTAACGGATTTACAGATATTGAGCTGGGTGTGTATCCCTCAGGACATACGGGCATTGCCTTCCTTTATTTTTTACTGGTGCAATCAAAGCCCTATCGATACACGCTCTTATTCTCGGTTTCTGTCATCATGTTTGCTCTTTTCTTTTCACGGGGCCATTACACCATCGATATTTTATCGGGGATTTTCTTTGCATACGCCATTAAAAGCTATGGGGACAAACATTTCCGAAAATATTTTGACAGCCTATACGTTCCGCAGGCTGAGATGCAGTGATACTCTGAGCGGTTTTACGTCCTGTCTTTCAACATACTCCCGGGGATTACGGCAGTACACACCCGCTGTATCGGATTACTGAGGAAATTCAGCACTGACACCCTGCTTTCAAATATGTACGCAGATCAGGCCAGGTGTATGAAGGTTTTTTGCAACGGTCTTCATCCGACTGACGGGCACTCTCTGTGTTTACTTAAAAAGCGTGGCGGAGGTACCCACGGCATCCGGAAAAATCATATATTACGGTATTGTTATCGGTCATTGATTTGGGAAATGTTAAAAACGAGACGGGAGGCCGAAACAGATGAATTGAAAAATCGGTCCTGTTTAGAAGGCGCATTGGATTTACGCACGGAAGTATCGTAGAACAACCATCATTTCCTACCAACGGAGGCCCTCATGAAATCCTATACTTTCTGTCAAAGCTGCGGAATGCCCCTGAGTAAAGACCCGCAAAACGGCGGCACTGAGAAGGACGGTTCCCGCAGTAGGCGGTATTGCTCCTATTGCTATCAGGATGGTGTCTTTTCCAGTCCCGAAATTGACACTCCGGAGAAGATGCAGCGGTTTTGTATTGACCAGATGAAAAAACAGGGCATGCCGAAGATTGCAGCCTGGTTTTTTACCCGTAGTATTCCAAAGCTTGAACGGTGGAAATAACTACGCCAGGCGGAATTCGACACTGACATCAAAACAGGTTCTGTTTAGTGACGTCGGAGTATACAAAAGAATACAGAAGCAACTCAGCCGACAAACCCGCATAGGCTGCCCGCCCGGATATCTTTCATTGTATTCCGCAGGGCATCACAGGGCAAAATGGTTTGCAAGAAAGTAGAGAAAATCCACTTCAAAGTCCACCATTTCCTCATCCTTTTTGCGCAGCCATTCAGAAAGCCAGGGAAAGCGAAGGGCTATCACCGCCAGAGGGAAAAAGGATTCCCATTCTGCATATTCAGAATCTGAAAAAAGGGCGCCATAGAAGGCATGCGCCATGGGCCCCTCTGCTGCGTCAGGGCCTTCCGATGCGATACACCCAAAAACACAGGCTGCATCGTAGAGCAGGAAATCAAATCCGGAAAACTCCCAGTCAATCACCCCGGCAATTTTTTGTTTTCCCCACAATACATTTCCCGGATGAAAATCACCGTGACAAAATACCCGGGGCAGTCGTGAAAAATCGTCATATCGGGACAGGATATAATCGGCCACGGGTCTGATCCTTTCATATACGCCGGGCCTTCGGTGGGCAATGGTTGTGCACAGGGATTGAATATACCGTGGAAGAAACTGGCGGTTTCCCGAAAGCCGGGGAAGATGTGCTCCCCTCTTTTTCAATTGCAGCAGAAATCCGGCCATAGCTTCTCCACGCCAGGCATCGAGATAATAGGTGGCCTGATTAAACCCATGTGAGGAAATAAATGGCTGCAGCTGATAGTACCGACGGTCACAGCAGACAACAAACTCACCTGCATCGCTTTTCTCATATGCCGCCAGGCATAGATTTGGTTTCAGCTCCCACAGCCAGCGGGAAATATCTTTTCGTGGACGCACCTGCAGGGCGTCGATTTCTTCAAGGATGAATCGTTTTTGTTTCGCTGTTTCAAAAAGCATTCGCCGCAGTGATCGTTCCGGGCTTCCGTAGAGAGGAGCGGGAATAGACCTTTCAGCATTCAGACCCCAGGAAGAGATGACGGGCACCACCTCAGACAGATTCATGCACGGATCCGACGGAAAAAATGCGGCGAATCTCCCCATTCCCCGTAGCCGATAGTCTCGCCGATACGGCCGATACGGGCCTCAAGACAGCCCCGGCACAGGGTTGAATTCTCGTCAATACAGGGTTTGTTTTCATACAGCTGATACCTGGCCCGAAATGCCGTTTCGGTTACGTTGGGCATAATAATATTTGCTCCCGCCAAAAGCCCTTCCTCCCGACCGTCATGTTTCAGAGCCTGAAGGGCTGTGGTAGCGGCAATATTTACGTCCTTCAAAACAATGCGTACCAGGGCAATCATCTTTTTTCCCAGGAGCAAAAGCTCTTTTTTCTCCCGCTCTGTAAGTGAGCAACGATTTTTCCCCAGTGGTGTATCCCTATGTGGAATATACGGGCCCATCCCCACCATATCAATATCAAAATCACGGAGAAAAAGGATATCCTCAGCAAGATCATTCACGGTTTGTCCCGGAAGCCCCATCATCACCCCCGTACCCACCTGATATCCTGCATCTTTAAGCTCGTACAGACAGTTTTTGCGGGTATTAAAATTATGATCAGAGGGGTGAAGCTGTGCATAGAGGTTTTCATTGGTTGTCTCCACCCGCAGCAGATAGCGGTGAGCCCCTGCGTCAAACCATTCATCATACACCCTGCGTGACTGCTCCCCCAGAGACAAAGTGATACCCAGCCTGCCCTGCGTGGCTTTTTGAATACGACGCACCACGGATGTAATCATCTCCGTAAATGCAGCATCCTGCCGTTCACCGCATTGAATCACCAGTGAACCGTACTCATTTTCGTAACACCACAGAGCCTCGCGAAATATCTCTTCGGGATCCATGGAAAACCGCTCCACCGCTTTGTTGGACCTGCGAATTCCACAGTAATAGCAATCCTTAACACAGACATTGCCTGCTTCGATAATACCCCGGTAGTACACTTTTTGTCCAACATTGGCTTTTTTTACAGCGTATGCCCGGGAAAAAAGGCGATCCAGGTCGTGAGGAGCAGTGAGACTGAGAAGGGCCGCAAGATCTTCTCGGGTGAGATCCTGGTCACCGTCGATTTTTTGAAAGAGAACATCCGAGTCATTCCACATGGCTGATCCATCCTCCTCCGACAAGCCGGTCCCCGGTGTAGAGTGCAAGGAGCTGCCCCGCCGTTGCTGCACGCACGGGCGTTTCAAAATACACACGAACCTCCTTGTCACCGGTGCATGCAACCGTCACCGGCATCGGCCTCTGATTGTACCGAATCTGAGCACGACAGGTAAATTCTGCCGGCATATCCATAAGCCAGTTCATATGTTCGGCACGCAGGGCGGATGAAAGAAGCTCCTCCTGACGTGTGGTAACCCGGACCCGTGCTGTGGTACCGTCAATATGGGATACATAGGCCGGTTTTCCCAGGGCAATTCCAAGACCTTTGCGCTGCCCGATGGTAAATTTCTCTATTCCTTCATGACGCCCAAGGTGGTTCCCGTCATCGTCAATCATCTCTCCGGGGCGAAAGGGTGCATTAAAATACCGCCCCAGGGTTTCGGCGAAAATTTCCCCACGATACCCGAAGCAGGCATCCTGACTTTCGCTTTTGTCAGCATTCTCAAGACCGCGCTCCCGTGCCATTTTCCGCACAGTATCCTTTGTATACACACCCAGGGGCATACAGGATTTTTCCAGCTGTTGTGCCGTAAGGGTGGCCAGAAAATATGTTTGATTCTTGGTGGTATCAACACCGTTAAACAGGCCGAATTGCCCGGTTTCGTCCCGGTGTATCTGCGCATAATGGCCGGTAATAACACCGCAGGCGTTCAGTTTGTCCGCATACTCTATCAGGGCACCGAATTTAAGATATTCGTTGCACATTACGCAGGGATTGGGTGTACGGCCCCGGGAATATTCCTCCCAGGCATAGCGAAGTACCTTCTCTTCAAAGATATGGCGTAAATCGAGAAAATAATGTTTGATTCCCAGCTTCTCCGCAGCCATGCGGGCCTGTATATTATCGTCAAGACCGCAGCAGGCCTTGGTTTTTTCCCGACTGTTGTCACAGGTTTTCATCTTGAGAGTAATACCGATAACCTCATACCCCTGCTCCACATAGAGCGCAGCAGCAACAGAGGAATCAACACCGCCGCTCATGGCCGCAATAATTCTTTTTTCAGACACCGCAGCCGCCTTCTTCGGCCACAACCATGCCCGCATCACAAATCATCTGAAGATCATCCTCAACGCTGCGTCCTGCTGTGGTAAGGTAATGTCCCACCATAAGAGCGTTTGCCCCGGCGGCAAAGATCCAGGACTGCATATCCCGAAGGGTATATTCACGCCCTCCGGCAATGCGTATCTGAGTCTTTGGCATCATCAACCGTGCCACGGCAATAATTTTCAACCCTTCCAGGGGTGTTATCTCTTTCGCATGGGAATACACCCGTGTCCCCGGGCGGGGATGCAGAAAATTAATCGGCACGGAATCAACGCCCACACGCCGTAGCTCATCAAAGAGCTCAACCCGCTGTTCAGGAGTTTCCCCCAAACCGAAGAGACCACCGGAACACACACGAAGTCCGGCATCCTTTGCCTGAATCAGCACGCGGAGATTATCATCATAGCTGCGGGTGGTGCACACGGATTCGTAAAAACTCCGCGGGCTTTCGAGGTTATGATGAATGGACTCAAGCCCCGCAGCCTTCAGCTCCTCCATAAAAAAACTGTTTATCAGCCCCAGGGACGCACAGGCTTTGATTGAGGTTTCACCGCGAATAAGTGCCACGGCACGGGTCAGGGCATCCATTTCATCGGGAGATGATATTTTTTTTCCCGAGGTAACAATTCCCATATTATGGGCATTTTCAAGCTCCGCACGCTTTGCAGAGGAAAGAATATCATCCTCTTTCATAAGCGGATAGGTTTCCACTGAGGAATCGGCATGCACCGACTGAGGACAGAAGGAACAATCCTCCCCGCAGTTTCCGCTTTTGGCGTTCACGATGGAACACAGGGATACATTCCGGCCAAAATGCCTGCGACGCACCGCTTCGGCGCGGACAATCAGAGAAAACACCTCACTGTCGGGAAGATGTATAAGCGTGCGGGCTTCTTTACAGGATATGGGTGTTGTCATATATCAAGCCTTTGTTCAATCATTCGGATTATGGGCTTTTTTGCCCGTGAAATAAGGGATTCATCAAGCTCGATTGCAGGCTCAAGAGTTTCCAGGGAGCGCTTTACATCCTCAAGCTCAATCATCTTCATGGTCATACAGACCGCCTGTTCCGAAATGGGAATAAACTGCTTTTCCGGATTTTCTTTTTGCAGACGGTGAATAATACCCAGCTCCGTGGCAACAATAATCTGCTGTGCACTGGTTTCACGGGCAAAGGAAAGCATCCCCCCCGTACTCAGGGAGTAATCAGCCGCAGCTACCACATCAGGACGGCATTCCGGATGAGCTATGACCACGGCATGAGGAAATTCCTGTTTTTTCCGCTCCAGCATATGTAAACGCAGGCGCATATGGGTGGGACAAAATCCCTCCCAGAGAATCATATTACGCCCCGTGCGCTGTGCCACATTTGCGCCGAGGTTTTTATCGGGAAGGAAAATAATCTGCCGGTTTTCGGGAATCAGCCGAATAATATCCTCGGCATTGGAAGAGGTGCAGCAGATATCAACCTCTGTCTTCAGGCGTGCAGAGCTGTTTACATAGCATACGGTTACCGCATCGGGATATGCCTGTTTAAACTCACGCAGGGCGGGAGCATCGGCCATGTCCGCCATGGGACACCCCGCAGCCTTCACGGGATGAACAACCCGCTTTTCCGGAGAAAGAATTTTTGCAGTTTCCGCCATAAACGAGACCCCGCAAAACACAATAACATCCTCCGTGACATTTTGTGCCTTTCGACTCAGCTCAAGGGAATCACCCACAAAATCCGCCACATCCTGAACATCACCCAGCACATAATTGTGTGCCAGTATAATTGCATTTTTCTCTTTTTTCAGTCGCCCAATTTCTGCAACCAGTGATTCCACATAATCAACAGCCATGCATACCTCATTCCTCTGATTTTGATCTATAAAATAATTCCTGCCAGAACCCGGACCGTCTCAAGAAGATCCTTTTTTGTAATCCCCCGATGCAGAGAAAAGCGCAGGGCAGAAAACAACAGCGGCCCGGATATACCCATTGATTTCAGTACCCGTGAGGCCTCACGGCGGGACGATCCGCACGCTGACCCCGTTGCTGCACAAATCCCTTCCAGATCCAAAGCCATGGCAAGGGTTTCCTGGTCGTGACCGGGAAAACCAATGGTTACGGTGTTTGCCAGTGTGGGGGGCTGCATTCCGCCGAGGATTACAGCCTGTGGGATTTTCTCAGTCATACGATCGATAAAGAAATGTTTTAACTCTCTCAGAAGGCGATCATCGGAATCACGGACTTCCTCTGCCAATTCACAGGCTTTCCCCATCCCGGCACAGGCGGGTACATTTTCCGTACCGGAACGACGTCTGTTCTCCTGTCCACCTCCGCAGAGAAGCGGGGCCACGGGAATACCGCGCCGCACATACAAAGCCCCCGACCCCTTGGGCCCGTACAGCTTATGTCCCGACAGGGAAAGAAGGTCCACGGAGAGACTGTCCACATCAACGGGAATTTTCCCCGCCGCCTGCACCGCATCGGTATGAAAAAAAACGCCCCGTTCACCGGCTATGCGAGCCATTTTACTCACAGGCTGAATGGTTCCAACTTCGTTGTTTGCCAACATAACCGACGCCAGAAGCGTATCGTCACGCAGGGATCGTTGAAATTCATCCACGGAGATAAACCCTGCCCCATCAGGCATAAGCCGGGTGACGGTGTATCCCTTCTGTTCAAGGATACTGCAGGCTTCATAGACAGAACTGTGTTCCAGGGCCGTAGTAAGTATATGGCGTTTTTGGGGATAGAGATCACACAAGCCCCACAGGGCCATATTATTTGCCTCTGTTCCTCCCGAGGTAAATACAATCTCATCCATGTGGGAGTTGATACTCTGGGCCACACGGCTGCGTGCCCGGTCAAGGATTTGAGCCCCCTCCTGACCGTAGGAATGCCGGGCAGAAGGATTGCCAAAATGCTCCCTGAAACAGGGAAGCATCTCTTTGAGAACAGCCGATGCCACGGGAGTTGTGGCATTACTGTCCAGATAGATTCTGCTTCCCATACAGACAACTACTCCTGAGAAGCCTTCAGGGCCTGCTCAAAATCGGCAATAATATCATCAATATCCTCAATCCCCACCGAAACCCGTATAAATTCCGGAGTAACCCCCGCCACGGCCTTTGCTTCGGGAGTAAGCTGTTGGTGGGTGGTGGAATCAGGATGGATAACCAGGGTTTTTGCATCCCCAACATTGGCCAGATGCCGGGCAAGGGAGACCGAATCGATAAATTTCAGAGCCCGCTCCTTTCCTCCCTTTACACCAAAACCCAGCACGGAACCAAAGCCGCCGTCAAAATATTTCTGCGCCGTCTGGTAATGAGGATGTCCCGGAAGACCGGTAAAATCAACCCATTCAACACGATCGTGACCGTCAAGATACTCAGCAAGCGCTCGGGCATTATCGTTGTGTTTTTGAATCCGCAGTGGAAGGGTTTCTATTCCCTGAAGCAACTGAAAGGAATTTGTCGGACTGATGCAGGGCCCCAGATTTCTCAACCCCTGCACACGGGCCTTTACAGCAAAGGCAATATTGCCCGCACCGGGTACATTACTCAGGGCATCCCAGTAGACTAAGCCGTGATAACTGGGATCGGGAGTGGTAAATTCGGGAAACCGCTCTGTTGACCAGTCAAATTTCCCGGAATCGACAATCACGCCGCCGATGGAAGTCCCGTGTCCCCCCAGCCATTTGGTGGCAGAATACAACACCACATCAACACCGTGTTCAATGGGGCGAAATATTATAGGCGCAAAGGTATTGTCAATAAACACGGGCAGTCCATGGTCATGGGCGGTGCGGGTCACGGATTCAAAATCGGGCACATCACCTTTGGGATTTCCGATGGTCTCACCGTAGACAACCTTGGTATTTTCGCGTACTGCTTTTGCAACGGCCTCGGCGGTAAACTCCTCCAGGAAGGTAACCTCAATACCAAAACGGGGCAGGGTATATCGAAAGAGTGTTTCTGTTCCGCCATAGAGCGACCCCGAAGCAATAATATGATCACCGGCTCCGGCCACATTTGTTATGGCTAGAAAAATCGCAGACATACCGCTTGCCGTGGCAAGGGCTGCTGTTCCGCCCTCCAGGGCGGCAACACGCTCCTCAAGCACCGCCGTGGTGGGATTGGTCAGTCTGCTGTAGATGTTGCCAAACTCCTTGAGTGCAAAGAGGTTTGCCGCATGCTCCGTTGAGTTAAACTCAAAGCTTGTGGTTTGGTAAATCGGTGTTGCACAGGCCCCTGTGGTTGGGTCTGCTGTTTGTCCTGCATGTAACGCCTTAGTTGAATATCCCTGTTTTGTCATAATTAACTCCTAATGTTCAAAAAGATTTGTCGAGAGGTACCGCTCTCCCGTATCGGGGAGCAGAGCAACGATCTTTTTTCCCTTGAATTTTGCCTTTCGTGCAAGCAGTCGGGCAGCAAAAAGCACTGCTCCGGAGCTGATTCCTGCAAGTATGCCGTCGCTTTTGGCAATTTCACGGGCTGTATCCACGGCCTGTATATCCGTAACCTTTATAATTTCATCGATAATTTCCTGTTCCAGTACCTGGGGTATAAAACCCGCACCAATACCCTGTATTCCATGCTTACCCGGTGTCTCTCCGGATATAACTGCCGACGAAGCGGGCTCTACGGCTACAATAATCGCTCCGGGCTTACGCTCTTTCAGCTTTTTTCCCACACCCGTTATGGTACCGCCCGTACCGACTCCGCACACAAAAACATCTACGGCCCCTTCGGTGTCATCCCAGATTTCCTGTGCCGTTGTTTCATAGTGCACGGCTGGATTTGCCGCGTTTTGAAACTGCTGGGGCATAAAGGATTTGTCGGTTTTCTTTGCAATCTCCTCTGCCTTCTCAATGGCACCAACCATTCCCTTCACGGGATCTGTAAGCACTATTTCCGCCCCGAGCTGTTTCATAAGGCGCCGGCGTTCAACAGACATTGATTCCGGCATGGTAATAATAAGCCGATATCCCCTGGCGGCGGCAACCATGGCCAATCCAAGGCCGGTATTGCCGCTGGTGGGCTCCACAATAGTAAACCCTTCCTTAAGATCTCCTGCCTGCTCCGCTGCTTCAATCATACTGCGGGCAGTGCGGTCTTTTATACTTGATGTCGGATTAAAAAACTCGAGCTTTGCAAAAATATCCGCCCCTGTTTCAGAGGTTTTTATAAAATTATTAATCCGCACCAACGGAGTATGCCCTGTACATTCACTGATGTTTTCGAATATGTTCATATAACGTACTCCTGATAATTGGTGGCCCGGTATTTGTCCGCCAGCTCTTTGACCGTGATTTTTGCTGCTTCTTTTCGCAATATCTCTGACAGATGATCCCACACATGGGTTGTGGGACAGGTGGTGTATCGCTTACACGGAGCTCCGTTGCTTTTTTCGTGACAATCGGCAAATTGAACCGGGCCGTCAAACAGTTCTATTACATCAAGCACGGTCACCTTTTCCGGATTGGCATTCAGAACGTACCCGCCGTTGCACCCCCGGATGGTGCTCACAAATCCCGCACCTTTCAGAGGAATCATAATCTGCTCGAGATAGGGCTCGGATATCTCCTGCTCCTGGGCCATAACCTTACCCTTAATTGAACCTGCGCTGTCTGCAACAGCGGCAAGCTGCACCAGTATTCGCAAGCTGTACCGTGTTTTTGTTGAAAGTCTCATACACCCTGTTCCTTTTAATAAAACTCTATAGTTAATATATACATTAGCACGCACAAAATCAATAATTCTTTATAAACTTATTATTGTATTAATACATTGTGGAAAAAGTGCACCCGCAGATGAGGCTGCAAGCAGGGAAACATCTGTGAGGGGAAAATATTACTGTGAGGGCTGGGTCTTTCCCGGACTGGGGCGTCGGTTTTCTTTCGGCTGCCCCTGGCGTGCCGATTCATCACGCCGGGGAGGAGGAGAAACAGCACTTCGAGAAGGACGACGGCCTCGGCGGCCCTGCGCCCGCCCCATCATAAAGGCGGGTGATACGTGTCGCGACATATTTTGTGACACCGAGTCTTCCGAGGTCTTTTTTTCAGACAGATTCTCTTCGGAGATCTTTTCCGCACGAACCTCATCGGACACGGCAGTCGTATCCGAAGATCGTTGAACTTCTCCTGAGAGTGTAATCGCGCCCATAATCAGAAATAAAACTGCAATCGCAGGCATATGACCTCCTTGGCACTCAAAAATATACCATACCCCAAGGGGAATACAAACTTTTCTCCCAATTACATGATTACTCTCACGGTACACTCCTGCATGGAAAAAATCATACCGCCTTACAGATCCTGCACAACCCGGCCGCAGGGGACCATTGTTCTGGTGATAAAAACAACGCTGCTCAGTGCAGGCACCCCAATCTTCTCAGGTGATATTTTCGCAGCAACAGGTATCTTAGTACAGATGCTTAGTACAGATGCACTGAGGGGCAGAGGCATTTTACCATAAAGATTGTCACCTTCCCTCATACGTATATATTTATTGCTCTGCCGTGTAATGTATATTTTAGGTACAGCTATTTTAAGAAATGAGTGTATATGAAACATAAAACACCCTTTATCTGGGAAACCCACGGAATACACATGGGAACTGACGGCGATCACGTCGCCCACGGCGTTGATGAAATAGACGCAATTGTACAGAAGGCAATCGATGAGAAATTTCCCGGCATCACCTTCATAATCCATTCCCCCCGGACAACCAAATACCGCTATGCAGCTGAGGCCAGGACGGGAATATCATTTATTCGCGGAGATGTGGCCTATATGAAATACGCCAACCGCGTACGGGAGGTGCAAAATAAATACGGCGCCGCCCTGGATATTCGATACGGCGTTGAGCTGGACTGGATGGGAAGTGACTTTGGACTCCAATGGAATCGGGCAAAGGCTCTCCAGGTACACGGAGCGGATTTTTTCATCGGCTCTGTCCATTTTTCTTCCGAAGGTATTGCCTACGACGGCAGCCGGGAGGAGGCTGAGGAGCTTGTACGGCTTCGGGGCGGTGAAGAGGCGTATTGGGCCGGTTATATTGAAGAAATGATTGAGATGGTGGATCACTTTTCCGGGCTTGTGCAGGTAATCGGCCATGTGGACCTGCCAAAACTCAATGTCCCCGTACCCGCTCCCCTGCAGAATCTAAGCAAATCCCCTCATCCCCTAGCACAGCGCATGCGAGTACTTCTATCAATGATCTCCCGACACAATCTGGCTATTGATGTAGACCTTGCGGGACACAAAAAAGGATGCGGTGTATATCCCGCAGCCCCTATTCTTCATCAGGCCCGGACCCTGAATATCTCGATCTGCCTTGGTACGGACACCCATGCCGTGGAAGATCTGGGGCATAATTATGAAACGGGGATAGCCCATGTACGAAGCTGCGGCTATGAATCCTATCTGAGCTATTCCCAAAAAACACCGGAAATACGTCTCCTAACGCCCACACAAAAGCAGGAGACCCGGCTTTTTTATTACAATCTGGGGATTGAATTTCTTCACAAAAGAAATGCCCCCGATCACAACCGGGCCTACAGCGCTCTTTCAGCAGGCATACTACAGCCCCTGCATTCTTTTTTCCCCGCTGAGGAAGACAGGTCACATGATATTGAGGTGTTTTACTCCACCCACGCTGTTACGCTCAGCACGCGGAAACCGGTCATGGAGACAAAATATCCTCTCGGGCTGCGCGCACGGCACACATCAGGTGCCCATGCCCTCTCACTGTTATTCAGCATTACAGAGTCAGAAAATCTGACAATTCATACCGTGGTAATGGCGAAGGCATCAAGCAATACTGCAGAAACATATTTCGGGCTGGATGGATCAGAAGAAAGCCTTGTGCGGGCCCGGGATTTTCTGCGGGGTACCGGGACAGAGATATTTGCGAAAATTGAATGCGGCCCCCATGTTGAAGCACCGCAACTGCGCAGTGCTCCGGTCTATATCAGAGACATTGACGGGGCAGTACTGCCAACCCCTCTATCTGAAAACAGTATTTTTGCGCGTTTTGAAAATTCCTCCGGTATACTCCTTACCCTTTTGGGTGCCCTGTTTCATGCAGAAGCTGAGATTCAGGACATACAGGTTTCGTATCGGGGAAACACGGGGTTTGCACTAGTGGGAACAACACCCCCAAAACATCCCCTGAGTGATATCCTAAATACACTGGGCCCCGCCTATTACGAGGCCGTCCATATTCAGCTGAAAACCCTGGTGCCCTGAGAGTTTATTCGTCCAGCTGCTGTAGGCGGGCTTCGTGCCGGCCGCCTTCATAGGGGGTGTCAAGCCAGACATCCACAATGGCGCGGGCCTGCGGTTCTCCAAGAAAGCGGCCGCCCAAAGCAAGAATATTGCTGTTGTTATGCGACCGTGTCAGGCGGGCATATTCAGTATTATGACACAGGGACGCCCGTACCCCGCGAAACCGATTGGCCGCGATGGACACTCCGATACCGGTACCGCAGAGAAGAATTCCCGCTTCATATTCACCGGAAGATACCCTGCGGGCAACCTCCCGGGCAAAAACGGGATAGTCCACGGATTCCTCTGAGTGAGTTCCCACGTCTGTCACCGCAAGGCCGCGTGAAGACAGATGGTCTCTGAGGACTTCCTTAAGACTGAATCCTCCGTGATCTGCACCGATAAGAATTTTCTGAGATTTAATAAACACACCGCACTCCTTTACTGCATTGAACCGGCCATAAGTACATCTATCATCGAAAAGCGTTTCTGTGTGCTCTTTTCCTCTATTTTTTTCCACAGGAACTGTGCCGCATCCATGGTACCTTCTCCGTAGACAGTACGGCCGCATACATTATGGCGGTATTCAAAGGCCACGGTCCCGTCTAAAGATTCCACCCGATAGGTATGAAACGCATGGCCGGAAACATACTGAGCAGGGACATTCAGCCGGCGCTGTGACTCATCGTCATCACGTATCATGGTAATATCAGCGGGGGAAAATGGCTCCACTCCCATTTTATTAAAGGAATCAACAATGGCTTTGGCAGTCCCGGAGGTATCCGCCTTTGTTTTCTGATGACTTTCCACAACAGAAAGGGTGTAGCCTGCATACAGATCGGGGAATGTTTCCGCCATGTGGTCAAGCATATACTGAAGAGCCACAATCTGTTTTGCCATATTGGGAGCTATCACTGCATACAGACCTGCGGCATCTGTTTCCCTGCACAGCTTTTCCCGATCTCCGCCGGTGGTACCCATGACAAAGGGGAGGTCGTGGGAAATATAAAACTCAGCATTGTCATTGACTGCCGAAGGATGGGTGTAGTCCACGGATATAAAAGGGCCCCATTCTGCACTGATATTTTGTATTTCCCTGTCGCGTTTTTCCGGCGGCACAAGGGTAAATTCCATATTTTCATGATTCATGGCGGTTTGAGAAACATCTGCTCCAGTAAGGGAATAGGGAATTACTTCCACGCCGCGGCGCAGTGCCGCCGATACTACCGTTTGGGCCATATTTCCCGGCAGGCCGTTTATCATTAATTTCATTGAATCCTCCAATTGTTTGCCTCAAATATACCTTATGGCACGCACCATGACCGCAAAACCCTGTGATGCAGGATCCTTCTCCAAAACGCCTTCACACCAGTCACACTACCTGCTCCGGACAAAAAAAAAGAGCCTGAAAAGCCCTTTTTCCTATACATAGCTCCGAATATATTCAGGGAGCAGTTAACAACCCTGCCCCATCTGTATTGCTTCCCACGGTGCTAATAAAGAAGGTATTTTCCACGCCTCCGTCATCGTCTTCTTTGCTTTCAATGCGCGTAATATACTCCACGGTGTTTTTAGTGGTATTTGAACCAAAACGAAGATTTCCGTCAATATCGGTTTCAATCTCATCCATTCCGGGAGGAACCGTGTATTTTGTGCCGTAGGTATATTCACCCTTGGGAACACCGTCTATAGAAACAGCATCGCCGGAGGAAAGCTCATACATCTCAGAACGGAAATGAACCGTGACTGTGGAAACATCTGAACTGTTTATGAATTCCACCTCATTTTGCGTACATCCCAAAAAAAACAGTATGGCCAAAGCAGCCCACAAACATCGTGTTTTACAGATCCTGTCACGCATACAACCTCGCTGATTTAGATAATACCTAAATAGTATATATTCAAATTTTAATGGTGTCAATACGGTTTGCCGGATCTTTGAAATAATTTATTCACATCCACGGGATATGCTAATACAAAAAATTAATAATTTTCTTGACATGCTTATAAAGCGCGTAGTATATTACCCTCGTCTTTGAAATACTGGGGTGTAGCTCAGTTGGCAGAGCAGATGGCTGTTAACCATCTTGTCGGCGGTTCAAGTCCGTCCACCCCAGCCAATTTCATTCCACAATTACCCTGCAGTACCTTCCTTTTACTTCACATGCTCCACATTTCTTACGCACTGCGGTTACTCCTGCATTATATTTTCAGTATACCCAAACCTTTTTTGCGTAACAGGGAATATTCTATGGAATGGTTTATCAAAGCAGTACAGCAGTTCTCAGATTTTGAGGGAAGAGCCCGACGCAGGGAATACTGGTTTTTTGTGCTCTTCTACATTCTTTTTGCTTTGGCCGCCATGGGTATTGACGATTTGCTTGGGACGGGCATGATGTTGTATACATTCTATGTTTTAGCCCTGTTTCCCCCTGCCCTTGCAGTTCAGGTACGCCGTCTTCATGACACCGGAAAAAGCGGCTGGATGATACTCATTGCATTTATCCCCGTCATCGGATACCTCTGGCTGCTTTTTCTGTTGGTGCAGGACAGCACACCCGGTGAAAACGCCTACGGACCAAACCCGAAAGAACCCGCCGGACAGCAGGATCAGAACACTTAATCATTGCTGTTGCGGGCATTGGAAGAAAAGAATCGGGTCCCCACCATCGCCAGAACAGCAGCAATAATAAAAAAGTATATATTATATCGAACCACCGTGGTAAGCGGATATCCCTCTTCGAGAAACCGGGCCAGGATATAGGGACTCACCGCTGTACTGAATACCATTGCAGCTGTCATAACCCCACGTATTGCACCAAGATACCGCGTACCGTAGCGTTCTGCCAAAAGAGCCCCCTTAATATTGGCTCCGCTTCCCACGGCAAGACCGGCCCCGCAGAAAAAAAGCATTGACACCATGGGTGAATTACTGAAAAGAAGAAGTGTAAGCCCTGCACCGATTGGCAGAGTGCTGAAGGGATAGAGTTTTTCGGCGCTCCAGCGGTCAATAAGCCCACCCACAAAAAGTGATCCCCCGGCCCGAAACAGTGCAAAAAAGAACAGCCCCCGGGCAAACCAGGCGGCATCCCAGGCATGGAGGCTCTCCATGGTATCATTATGAAAAAAGAACGCCGTTGTCACAAAGGGAACCAGGAGCCCATGGGGCAGAATAAACCACAGATAGGGGTGACGCAGGGCATCCTTGCGGGTTGTGTGATGCCGGGCAGCCGCCTCACCATCCGCTGTGGCCAGAGGATCACACAGCTGCGGCATTTTCGTATATATGCGGTGTACAATGGGAAAAAAGATCAGGATAAACAGCACAGCCATCACAAGATAGGCTGCACGCCACCCAAACAGCCCTATGCCAAGGGCTGCAATACTGGGCAAAACGGCCTCACTCAGGGGATACCCAAGATTGGTTATACTCAAAGCCTTTCCCCGGTTTGTGGTAAAAAAACGACTCATGATAACCTGTGAAATATGAGTCATCATCCCCTGACCGCTGAAACGAAGAAGAAACAGCAGTGGTACAAGCGGCCAGGCCTGTGGAGTCAGGGCGGTCAATAGAGTGGCACCTGCCAAAACCCCTCCCATGGCATAGCTGATGTGATCAACCCGTTTTTTGTCTGTCCAGCCTCCTGCAAAAGGAGCAAGAAGCGCGCTGGCAATGGTGGCGGCAAGGTAAAAGAGACTGAAGTCGCTGCGGGCCAGATTAAAGGTACTCATAAAATAGGGCACAAAAAGGCTGATAAAGAAGGTTTGTCCATACCCGGAAAAAAACGTATGCGTAAGAGATAAAAAAAGAGGAGCGGGATTTTTTCCGATAAACCGTTTCATTACAATCAATCCTTTTTTCTTCAGATTTTCTGCTCATGTATATAAGCAGCTGCCGCTGAGAACAGCAAATATACATTACGAGTGAGGCAAGAAAAACCGTAAAAGACACCTCAAAGCTCTTCAAAAAACAAAGAGATGATTCATCATTTACAGAAAAGATACCATATTACACGCATGTACTGCCAAGAGTACGTATTATTACTTACGGAGCTACAGCTGAGACTGTAAAAAAGCAAACATCGCAACAGAATCCTTTCAATTCTGCAGAAAAAACCAATTCATCTCACGGCGGATGACATATATGGTATCCTTAAAACTGACCGATCGGAAACAAGTCTTGGAACGGTATACAGAAATCTAAAAAATTCTTACGGAACAGGAAATGATTCAAAAAAACCTCTGGGAACCTCTTAGGAGCGATATGAAGCCAATCGCGGAATGCATTACCATTTTGTATGCGAACACTGCAGAATTATCGAAGGTTTTCAAATGCCCGGAAAAACAACACCTTCATCATTTATACACATCGTATAGAATTTTACGGTATCTGCAGAAATTGTCAGAAAACCAGCACGCCATCCTGAGAAAATTATCATGAAACACAGAATCTCCACGCGGGCTGCATACGTACGATGAAGAAAAACCTGCCCCAGTCTGAAATATGACGGAATGACGGAATCTGCCCGGTCTGAGAATTCAGACAGAAATGAGACAAATGGATAGAATATGTATAAATGCCCATTTTATTAAGGAGTAATTTCTGTGAACACCCTGAATACTCTACAGGAAGACTATGCCGGAAATGGTCAGACAAACCGGGAATATCAGCCTGTACCCCAAAGGCAGCCGAAAAAAATGTACTGGATCAAATTTTTGGGATATAGACCCAATTCCACACCGATATATCCATTTGCAAAAAAACATCCTCCTGTGTTGAAAATTCAACCAGACCATGATACACTGTATATATACACCGAGGCAAAGGAGATATAATGCAGGAGATACGGGGCGATACACAGGAAGTGGTTATTCTCATTGCTGACGATGATGACGGTCACGCAGAACTTATCCGTCGAAACCTGAAACGCTCGGGGATTTCCAATACGATTATCCGCTTTAAAAACGGTGTTGAGATAACCGACTTCATATTCCGGACCGGAACGGGACTGCACAGAGATGAAAACATACCCTATGTGCTTCTTCTTGATATTCGCATGCCGCAAATGGACGGTGTGGAGGTTTTGGAAAAAATGAAGACCCATGGGGACACAAAAAAAATTCCCGTCATCATGTTAACCACCACTGACGACCCCCGGGAAGTTGAGCAATGTCATCTTCTGGGCTGCAATAACTACATTACCAAACCCGTGGAATACACCGCCTTTGCCAACGCAATCCGTCAGCTCGGCCTCTTTCTTTCCGTGGTACAGATCCCCCGGGCCTGAAAGGATATCCCCCTATGACGCAGGAAAACACGCCCTACACCGGAGCTCACAGACATCTCGTCATAGTGGATGACGACAGGAATCTGACAAATCTTATTTCCCGCAGAATCAGAAAAGAAAATATCAGGTGCACTCAATTTTCCACGGGAGAAGAAGCCCTTGCATATTTTTCCCGTAATAAAGACGCCCTTCTTCTTCTGGATAACCGTCTGTCAGATTTTTCCGGACGCGAAATAATTCAGAAGCTCCATGATAAACACACCCTCCCCCATTTCATTATCATGACCGGCCAGGGGGACGAACGCCTTGCGGTGGAAATGATGAAATACGGAGCCTCAGATTATCTGGTGAAGGATCTGGGATTTCTTGACCAGCTTCCGGGAGTGGTAAAACGGGCATTTTACGCTCTTGAAACACAGGAAAAACTTGCACGGACAGAAGAGGCATTACTGCAAAGTGAAGGGCGATTTCGCAGCCTGTTTTTAAACGTCCCCGTATCTATCTACATTATGGACAGGGATACGGGAGAGATTATTGACTGCAACCCGCAGGGGTACAAAATCTATGGATTATCCTCCGTTGAAGAACTGAAAAACACCGACATATGGCTTGCGCCTCCGTACTCACGTCAGGATGCCCTGTACTGGAACAGAAAAGCCGCTGAAGAAGGACCTCAGCAGTTTGAATGGCTCAACCGCTCGGTGAACGGGAAATTTATCTGGGAACAGATTCGGATTAACAGCGTAAAAATAAACGGTGTTGACCGGGTTCTTGTGACGGGTACGGATATCACAAAACAGAAAAATGCACAGGTGGAAAAGGAAAAGCTTCAGGCCCAGCTTATTCAGGCCCAGAAAATGGAGTCCGTGGGACGCCTTGCCGGAGGTGTTGCACACGATTTCAACAATATGCTGGGAGGCATCATGGGATATACGGAACTGATGCAGCAGAAACTGAAGAAAGAAGACCCCCTCCAGTCTGATCTTCAGGAAATGAAAGGTCTTATCGACCGTTCCGCCCGGCTGACCCAGCAGTTGCTCGCCTTTGCGCGTAAAGACATGGTTACCCCGGAAACCATTGCTGTGAACACGGCGGTGCAGGATATTCTGAAAATGCTCAAACGCGTGATAAACGAACGCATCACCATTCAGTGGAAGCCCTGTGAAGAGGAGCTTCATATCTATTTTGATCCATCCCAGCTTGACCAGATCATAATGAACCTCTGCATCAATGCCCAGGATGCAATGGACAAAAAAGGAACCATAACGATTTCCACGTATATTGCGGAAAAAAAATCCCCCGAAGATGCAGACCGGTCCTACTGTGTGATTTCCGTAGCTGATACAGGAAGCGGAATGAGCGAAGAAATCCGCAGCTATATTTTTGAACCCTTCTTTACTACAAAAGAAGCTGGAAAAGGTACCGGACTGGGGCTTTCCACTGTCTACGGAATCGTCCAGCAGAATCATGGATTTATTGAAGTTGAAAGCAGCCCCGGGAAGGGTGCCGAATTCAAGGTTTTTATCCCCCTGCATAAACAAAAACCCATTGAGACCTCTCATAGGGGAGTGAGTAACACAGAAACAGCACACAACAGAACCGTACTGCTGGTGGAGGATAACCCCGCCATTCTGGCGACAACAAAAATGATCCTCTCCCATCTCGGTTTCTCCGTAATCTGCCATGAAAACCCCCTTGATGCCCTGAACTATACAGAACAAACCTCCCACACCATAGACCTGCTGCTCACGGATATTCTTATGCCGCATATGGATGGAAAAGAGCTGGCGGACAGAATCAGGAAAAATCACCCGGAAATCCGCACGGTTTTTATGTCAGGCTACGCTGCCGAATTCCTCAATGCAGAAAATTACAGCAGCGGCGAGTATATCTTTATAAAAAAACCTTTCACCATAAACACCCTGGCACAAAAACTGCACGATGCATTTTTGTAACCGCACCAATTGCTCACAGGAAGAGGCATGCCACATCAACCAATACACCTGATTATTATTTGCCTGTGCCTTACCATGACCTATTCGGGTGCAGAATCGTCGTTTTCATTTCATACAAAAAACCATGAGCGGGCTGAAGAGGTCGCCCATTACGGCCACTGGATCTTTGACCTGGACAGTAACCGGGTGTACACCTCCCGAGGGGCACGAAGATTATACGGCACAGACGAAGATACTCCGCAGATTTCAACAGTGCAAAAAATCCCTCTAAAAGAATATCGTGATACCCTGGACGAAGCGTTACAGGCTCTTATAACCGAAAAAAAAACCTACGATGTCACCTTTCGCATTCACAATCGGCACACAGACGATACCCTCTGGATACGTTCCGCGGCAGAATACGAAGCAGAAGAAAATGTGGTCTTTGGTATTATTCAGGATATTACGGATCAAAAAAACGCAAAGGAAGACCTGGAACGTTCCCGTCGGGCATTTACATGGTTTGCTGTGATTCTTATTTTTATTTTGACCGCCATTATTTTTCTTCTTCTCTTTTACATTCTGCAAAACAAACGCATACGGAAAAAACATGCGGAAGCGGAAGAAAACTTTCATAATATTTTTGAAAAAGCGCCACTCTCCATCATGGTATACGACGGCAGTACCTATGAGCTTATTCAGGCAAACCCAATGGCCTGGAATCAATACGGCTATTCCTCATTTGAGCAATTACAGGCAAACAACCTTTTTATTGAGCCTCCCTGGTCTGAAGCTGATGCACTGAAAAAATTGCAGGAAACTCAGAAAATCGGCCTGCTCAGCTTCGAATGGAAGAGTCAAAGAGCCGACGGAAGCATTATGTGGGAGCAGATAAAAACCTTCACTCTCCGGCAAGACAACAGGGAAAACATTGTGGTAATGGGGCTTGACAGCACACAGGAGAAGTTTCTTCAACAGGAACTTCTGGAAAAAAACACTCTTCTTGAGCGTGCCGGCCAGTCTGCTCATTTCGGCGGGTGGAAGTACAACTGTGAAGAAAAAACCCTGTTCTGGTCTGATGAAGTAGCCCTTATTCACAAGATGCCCCGGGGGTTTTCACCCACCCTGGAAACAGGGCTATCCTTCTATGCCACGCCCTGGCGTGAAAAAATATCTCACTGCTTTACCGCCTGTATGGAAAGCGGCCTTCCCTATGATGAAGAAGCCCAAATTAATGCCGCCGATGACACAAAAATCTGGGTCAGAACAACGGGAGAAGCCATAATGAATGCCGAGGGAAAAATTATATCCGTGGCGGGCTCTCTGCAGGACATATCAAAACAAAAGGATACAGAGGAAGTACTCCGCAGAAAGGAACAATTCCTTTCCACTGTGATTAATTCCATTACGCAGCCCTTTGCCGTTATAAATGTGGGCGACCATAGGGTATCCATGGCAAATGAAGCCTACGGAGGCACGGCAGAAGTGGGAAAAAAATGTTATGAAGCAGCACACAAAAATTCTGTTCCCTGTTTTGATCATCACCAAAACTGCCCCCTTGAAACGGTCCGCACCACAGGAAAACAAACCACGGTGGAACATATACATCTTTTGCCCTCTGGAAAACACCGCCATATGGAAATCCATGCCTATCCTGTATTTGATGTCCGGGGGGAAGTGACTCAGATCATCGAACACAGTATTGACGTTACCGAAAAAAAGCACATTATGGAAACCCTGGAAAAAAGCGAACGAAAATATCGTCAGCTTTTTGAAAATATGATTACCGCCTTTGCTCTCCACGAAATGATCTGGGATGAGGCGGGAAACCCCGTTGATTATCGATTTATCGAGGTAAATCCCGCCTTTGAAGAAATGACCGGCCTTTCGGCGGAAAAAATCACGGGGAAAACGGTATGCGAAATTCTGCCGGATACACAGCAGGAATGGATTGAACGCTATGGAGAAGTGACCCGTACAAAAAAACCGCTATCCTACGAAAATTACTCCCGTGAACTCAATAAACATTTTAAAGTCTGGGCCTATGCACCGGAAAAAAACCGCTTTGCCGTGGTTTTTGTGGATATTACGGAACGCATACGGGCAGAAGAGCAGCTGCGCCGGAATGAAGCAAAACTTGCGGCATTTTTCTCCGCCATGACCGAAATGGTGCTGATTTGCAACATCACGCCCGCCCATACCGACACCACCTCATCCTATACAATTATTGACTGCAACCCCGCCTTTACTCATATTACGGGAATATCTGCACAAAAAGCCCGTAACGCCCCTGCAGATACAGTGTTTAACCAAACACCGCCTCCATTTCTCAAAGAATTGACTGCGGTAAACCGTGAAAAGACCCCACTTCATCTTGAATATCATTATGCACAGCGGGACAAACACCTTTCTGTTTCCGTGGTATCCCTCATGGACAATATGCTGGCCCTTATTGCAACGGATATAACAGAAACACACCGAAGCCGTGAACTTATTCAGCAGAAAAACAGGGAACTTGAACAGATTATTTATGTAGCATCGCACGACCTGCGTTCACCCCTGGTCAATATTGACGGATACAGCCGTGAATTGAATCTTGCTCTTGGGGACATTCGCAAACTTTTTGAATCTGAATCAGCAAAGGCAGAGCACCGAAGCCACCTTACCCCCCTGGTACGGGAAATTGAAGAGGATCTTGAGCATATTCAAAAAAGCGCTGCCCAGATGGACGGGCTGTTACGGGGATTATTAAAATTGTCCCGCCTGGGACGGGCTGCCATACATAGTGAAGACGTGGAGATGAACAGTCTTATCACCGAAATACTCGAGAATACCTCCTACCTGATCAGAAAACACGGTGTCACCGTTGAAACGGGAAACCTCCCGTCATGCTCGGCAGACCGAATGCAGCTGCACCAGGTATTTACCAATCTTATTGTCAACGGAATAAAATACCGCAGAAGAGACACCCCCTGCCGCCTGAAAATAAGCGGCAGGACTGAGGGTGAATTCAGCACATATCTCATATCCGATAACGGCCGGGGTATTGCCCCGCGGAATCTATCAAGAATATTTGAACTCTTTCACCGCATCACTCCCGAGGAAGACAGCGGGGAAGGACTGGGACTCACAATCTCTCAGCAGATTATTCATCGACTGGGAGGTGAAATATGGGCAAAATCAACCCCGGGAGAGGGAAGCACGTTTTACATAAAACTTCCCCGAATACATTTCCCACCTGAAGCTATTGACAAGTCTGAATAATGGCAGTATAATAGAAAAGGGTTGTTTTCCTCATTTTTCAAAAAGGTCACTGTATGAACCACTCACGCCAGTACGAGGATCTGAAAAACCAGACAGACATCGCCTATGCACTGCATAAAAAAATCCCATCCGAAAAAGCCTCTCCCGTGGATTTTGAAGTCGTCGATACCAACCAGGGTTACGCAGACCTTATTGGTCTTCCGCGTAAAAAAATTATCGGAGCCCGGCTGCGCACTCTTATTCCGGACATAGGTCAGGATAGCTTCGACTGGATCAGCTTTTATGAAGATATTTCCCGCACACAAAAGTCAGTAACATTTTCCCGGTATTATGAACCCCATAAAAAATGGTACCGCGTCTCAGCATTTTCCCGGGAACGAAACTATTTCTCAGTCTTTATTCATGATGTTACCGCACAATGCATTATCGCTCAGGCCTCAAAAACCCTGGCGGACTTCACCGCGGAAACCATGGACTACTCACGCATTTCTGCCTATTTCCAAACCCTTTCCGGTGCTCAATACGTTCTGGTAAACACCGTGGACAAAATACGCCGTCAGTTCACCACCGTGGCAGCAGCAGGCAATAGGGATATTCTCAATGAAACCGCAGAATTCCTCGGCCATCCCCTTGTGGGGAAAACCTGGCCTCTGAATCCCAATCTGTGCAAAACCCTGTATCAAAATAACACCACATTTTCTCTGCATGACTTCCTTCGTGATACATTCAATTCCCGTAAAGCAGATAAAATTCAGGAAATAACCCGCGCGGACCATATTGTCTGCATAAAAAGCAGCCATGCAGCAGAGATGACGTTCAATATCCTGCTTTTCTTTTCACCCCACAGGCAACAGGAAAACCCCTCCTTCTGTGAAATCCTTGCGGATATGGCGGGAGCAGCGTTACGACGTATGCATGCAGAAGATGAGCTGAGAAAAAAACTCACTCATTTTAAAAATCTCGTGGAAAACGCCAACGATATTATCTTCACCCTGACACCGGAAGGGATATTTACCTATGCATCTCCCAACTGGACAGAGCGTCTGGGACACGCCCCTAATGAGATACTCGGCACATCCTACACCCGTTTTGTCCACCCATCAGATATCCCAGTCTGTACAAAAGCTGTCTCTGAGGTGAAAGAGAAAAAAGAAAAAACGGAGGGTGTGGAATACCGGGTTATTCATAAAAACGGCTCCCATCGCTGGTACAGTGCCAGCGTATCCCCCCGCCTGGATGCAGCGGGAAATGTCTACGAAATCAACGCAATTGTCCATGATATCACCGCCGTCAAACACAAGGAGGAAGCCCTTTACAACGCCCGAAAAGAAGCGGAGCGGGCCAATCGGGCAAAATCGGAATTCCTGGCACATATGAGCCATGAAATACGCACCCCCCTCAACGGCATCATCGGCTTTACGGAGCTTCTGGGGAAAAGCAGCCTGACGGATACGCAGAAAAATTTCACCCGTAATATTCACACTTCCGGTCGTATTCTGATGAGCCTTATTAATAATATTCTGGATCTTTCAAAAATTGAAGCCCGCCAGATGCCTATTATACCCGAAAAAACCGACATTACAGCCCTTATGGAAGATATTGCTGATATTGTAAAGTTTGACGCCTTTGCACAATACACGGAGTTCATCCTGGATATCAGCCCCGATCTCCCCCGGCATGTATGGGTGGATGCCCTGCGGCTCAAACAGATTCTTATTAATCTTCTGGGCAATGCCATAAAGTTTACCTCCCAGGGAACGGTGCGCCTGCGCATTTCATTTGAGAAAACCGCACCTAATAAAAGCATCCTGAGTTTTTCAGTGGAAGATACGGGTATCGGTATGACAAAAAAACAGATTACACAGATTTTTACTCCCTTTACCCAGGCAGAAACCTCCACGGCAAAAAAGTATGGCGGAACCGGTCTGGGGCTCACCATAACACAGCGCCTTGTAGAAAGAATGGGAGGTGAGCTTCATGCAGAAAGCGCTTCGGGAGAGGGTAGCAGTTTCGGATTTTCCCTGGAAGCAGATTGTGACAATACCTGCCCAAAACGCAGGAAAACATACCCCGACATACACCGGTGTATGCTCATTTACCATGGCGGGGAAAGTATACAGAGTGTGGAATCCCGGATTTCCCATATGGAAATATCCTGCTCCACGGTAACAGAGAAAAACACCGCCATGATAGAGACATTGCTGCGGGAAAATGATCCTGACATCGTACTCCTGGACCGGGACTATACGGACAGCGGGATCCTGGAAACCCTGAAAAAAACCGCACTCCGGGGGTATGCTTCCCCGCACGTTATCTTTCTCTATACTCCCCACAGGGAAAACTCCATGGAGGAAGTATTCGCACACGGGTGGAATTATCATCCCCTGCTCAAACCGGTAAAACCCCGGGAGTTAGCCGAAGTACTGGCAGGTATCCAGAAAGAAAAAGAACACATCAGGAAAACAGGTTCTCCTCTGGCACAAAATATTAAAAGCAATGTGAGAGAGGGAGCTGCAGTTCTTGTTGCGGAGGATGACCCCATAAGCATGACCCTCATAAAATCACTCATAAACACTCTCTATTCACATATAACTGTCATGGAAGCGCATAATGGAACGGAGGTTCTCGCTGTTTTGGAAAATCACCCGATTGATCTTATAATAATGGATATTCAGATGCCGAAACTCGACGGCGTGGACGCCACACGGATAATACGGGGCTCCTCCTCCCGTCATATTCCCATTATAGCCTGTACAGCCCGTGCTGTTCGGGAGGAGAAGGAGCGCTGTTTTTCTGCGGGAATGAATGAATTTCTGACCAAGCCCGTAAATCCACAGCATCTGACGCGGGTTCTTGAGACCTATCTTCCCGCACTTTAGACGTGCCGGCCCTTACGCACTGACTTTTTATCCTTCAAACTTGATAAAATAATGCATTAAAACTATTTTTCTGTGTTGAAATTATAAATTTACCCCCTGACGGTACATATCGTGCGGGTACATCTGTGGAGAATGAAATGTCCAACGCTGTTGTTATAGGCGCTCAATGGGGCGATGAAGGAAAAGCCAAGGTTATTGACTATCTGACAAAGGATGCCGATCTGATTATCCGGTATCAGGGCGGTGCCAATGCGGGCCATACGGTGGTGGTGGACAATAAAAAATTTGTCTTTCATATGGTACCCTCGGGGATAATGTACCCCGATACGCAGTGTATTATCGGCAACGGAGTTGTTTTTGATGCACCCCAGTTTCTGAAAGAAATCAGCGAACTCAAAGACAAGGGGTTTTCCATAGATACCCAGCTTTTTGTATCAAATCTTGCGCACCTGGTACTACCCTATCACAAAATAGTTGATCGCGCACGGGAGGCTTACCGCAGCAAGGACGGGAAAATCGGAACCACCGGTCGGGGTATCGGCCCTGCCTATGCGGATAAGGTCGGCAGATCCGGAATCCGTCTGGGCGACCTTGTTCATTTTGACCGCTTTATTGCCAAGGCGCACGTCAATTTCGCCGAGAAAAAGGATCTCGTTGAAAACCTCTACAAAGCAGAGTTTTCCCTGAACCTCGATCAAATGATAGAGGAATACCGGGAAATTGGCCGCCGGATATCACCCTTTATTATCGACACGGCTGAACATATTTTCACCGCCTGTGAAGCAGGAAAACGGGTTCTCTTTGAAGGAGCGCAGGGGACTTTTCTTGACGTTGATCATGGAACATTCCCCTTTGTTACCTCCTCAAACACCACTATCGGGGCCATCGCAACCGGCTCAGGTATCAGCCCCGCCCGGGTTGAGCGGATCATCGGTATTGTCAAGGCCTATGTAACCCGCGTGGGTAACGGCCCGTTTCCCACAGAACTAACAGACGATACGGGGACAAAACTTCAGGAACAGGGCGGAGAAAAAGGCTCCACCACAGGCCGGCCCCGCCGATGCGGCTGGTTTGACTCTGTCCTTCTGCGAAAAGCGGTTCAACTCAACGGGTTTACATCCTTTGCCCTGACAAAGCTGGATGTTTTGACCGGATTTGATGAGATAAAAATCTGCACCCACTACAAAATCAACGGCACAGTCACCGATCAGTATCCCGCCCTTACAGAAGATGTGGCCGCTGCTGAACCGGTCTATGAGACCCTTTCAGGATGGGACGCGGACATTTCCCGTTGCACCTCCTTTTCAGAGCTTCCACAGGCAGCCCAAACCTACGTAAAACGTCTGCGGGAATTGTGCTATAACGTCCCCATATCCATACTCTCTCTGGGACCGGGCCGGAATGAAACCATCCTTATGGATTGATTACAGGGACGTTCCCCATGGGAGTTAAAAAAAAGGATTCCATTCCTGGGCGTTTTCTGCGTCCCTTTGTACCTTTTGTGAAAACCCTCGCGGGTATCGCCGCTGTGGGCGGAAGCATATACCTTCTCAGTATACTTGGCTCAATTCGCAGTGAACAGATTCAGGAAGAGGAAAAACGGAGGGAGGCACTGCATATCGAAAAAAAGGAAAAAACCCACATCCTCCCGGACCAGGCACCCCGTGAGGGCTATATAAAGGTGCTCAACGGCTGCGGAGTAACAGGAGTTGCAGGACAGGCTGCAGAAATTCTGCGAAAAAACAACTATCGCACCAGTGCCCGCAATGCGCGCAGCCACAACTACAAAAAAACCATGGTACTGGAAAGAAAAGCGGGAACCACCGTTGCAGAGGAAGCTGCAGAAATTCTGGGCACGGATCCTCCTTTGCTTCTTCGTCCATCCACGGGAGATACCCGCCACGATGCAACGGTTATAATCGGTCATGACTATGAAAGGATACTCTATGATTAAAGCAGCAGTACAGCAGGACGCAAATCTTTGCGCAATACTCAATATTATGCTTGAAAACAAGGCAGAAAATATTACGGTCATCAATACGGGAGAGACATCTTCAGTTTCCGACTGGACCGTAATTTGCGAAGGTACCACCTTCAATCATGTTCGGGCTGTTGCCACGGACATAAAAAAAGAGATGAAAGCACAAAACAACAGCTTTGTTGATCACACGGAGGGACAGGAGCACAATCGATGGATACTGCTGGACTATATAGACATTGTGGTCCATATTATGCTTCCGGAACTGCGCAATTATTACCGGATTGAAGAATTTTTATCAGAAAACAGCCAGCTTGCAGTGGACGAAGCGGTTTTTCAGGAGCTGACATCCTCCTGATATCGCATATACCCTCGCACCACTGCGCCGAATTTTGTACGAAGAACACAGCCGGTTTGGGCCATTCACGGTAATATTCAAGTGGTATTGGGTACGGTTAACAGGAGACCAGGAAGAAAAAATGTCTTTTTTCATGACAAAATCTTTTTTTTGTATATATTGTAAGTGAAGCAGCAAAAAACACCTCCTGGCAGAAATCACAAATTTTTCGGTGTTTCCAGCTCACCCAACACAAAAAGGTAGGCTCTATGATTATAAAAAGTATGATACTTATATATTGCTCTCTGTTTTTTTTGCACGGTGCAGATACCTCCGTTTCCTGGGAGATAATTCTTCCCGGCCATGATTTCCGCACAGGAGAAGTGCAGGACGAACTCTCTGACTCCACAGACACCGCCCCCTTTACCCGCTATTTTTCCGCCTCCGCCCCGCTCATATCATCTTCTCCGGCCGCGGACTCTTCCCGGAACCTTTCTGCCCCCTATATGGAAGACTTCGGAATTCATTTTGAAGCAAAGGAATCCTTCACAGCAGACATTCTTGTCTATACTGTGTCCGGGAAAAAGCTGCTTGCCCTTCGGGATAAAACCATCTCTGCGGGAAAAAACACGGTCCCTCTCTACAATTTCGGCACAGACAACAGCCTCCTTATAGCGGTGGTCCGCTCGGCACACAGTGAACAGATATTCCGTGTTCCCCGGATTTACTGAACACAAATCATAGGGATACTATCTCCATGATACTTTTTTTGAGAAGATTCATATCGTGAATCGGTTTTGTAATAACCTGTTCAACCCCCATGGCCTGGGCAAACTCAAGGAAATAATCTCCGTGGGTTATTTTTCCGCCGCCGGACATGGCAAGAACCTTAATATCATACTGCAGGGCACGCAGATTCCGCAGAATATCCACGCCGTCCGGAGCAGGCATCACCATATCGAGAATAAGGAGATCATAGGAACCGTATTTCAGATATTCCCAGCAGCGACAGCTTTCTTCAACCCGGGTAACCTCATGTCCCTGGGTAGTGAGATGCCGGCTGAGAACGTCAAGAAACACACGATCGTCATCGATTAGAAGTATCCTGGCCATAGTAAGATCTTTCTGAATTGGTTCGACACAAGAGTATCATTTTCCGGTCTGCAATGCAACAAAAAAAACCTCTCCAGTGGAAAATATTAACAAAATCGGGATTATTTGTGTATTTTACCTATATGATCAAAAGTGGGTGGTATGAATAATATATTTGAATATCTTGATTACCGTATTTATCTGCGGGAATATTATGAACAAAAGAAAAAGGACAAATCATCCTTTTCTCTCCGTGTATTTGGAAAACAGGCAGACATGGATGCCAGTTATATTTCCAAGATAATCAAGGAAAAACGTCACCTCGGCGATCAATATATACCGAAATTAGCCAAAGTACTCGGCCTGAATGATCAGGAGCAGGAATATTTCCAGTATCTCATTAATTTCAACAAGGCTCCCACGGAAAAACAAAAACAGGGATATTTTGAACGGCTTCTCAGCCTGCGCCGTCCCCACACCACACGTCTTACAGAAGACCAATACGAGTTTTACCACAAATGGTATTATTCCGCCCTGCGGAATCTTTTGGAGTTTTATCCCTTTTATGAAGGGGACAGTTTTGCCGACCTCGGCCGGGAATTATCCCCTCCCATCAGTGCAGAAGAAACCCGGAAGGGGATTGAGCTTCTAACAAATCTTTCTCTTATAAAACGGGATGAATCGCAACGCTATTGTCTCACAGAAAATGCTATTTCCACGGGTGACACCTGGTCCTCCCTGGCCATCGCTAATTTTCAGGAGGAAACGATTCTTCTTTCAAGCAAGTCTCTCCAGCGCCACGACAAATGCGAACGGGATATTTCCTCAGTCACAATGAATATCACCCGGAAAGAATTCTCCATAATTCAGAATATGCTGCGGCGCTTCAGGGCCTCGGTGATAAATTATGTTAACCAGGTGGAAAAACCAACGCGGGTTTACCAGCTGAATCTGCAGCTTATCCCCCTGTCACAGAAAGAAAGCACATCTTACAAGGACAGTTCCCATGATAATTAATTGTACCATACTTCTCCTCAGTCTTCTTTTTTACACCTGCAGTGTTGATATAGCAGGCGCCACGTCGGAAACAACCAACGGCACCGTTGCCATGCTTCCTGAATCGGAAGGCGTTCAGCGCCCCGCAGCCAATGCAGATATATATATCCGTTCCCTGGAAGATGAATCCACGGAAACCGTAAAACAGAACACGAACAGCAATGGGATCGTGGAGTTTGAAGATATTATCCTCCCCTCCGGAAAATATCTCTGCGAATTTGTTCACGGCGATACACTTTTCGGCATGCTGAATCTTGAGGTAACACAATGGGGCGCCACGGTTTTTGAGGACAGCCTGACCCTCACTCTTCCGGGGCATCTCAGGGGCAGCACAGAGCTCCCCGAAGGTACCGAAATGATAGTATCCATTGCAGGCCTAAAAAAGAAAGATACCCTGAGCTCACATCAGGATACGGTATATTCCTCAGGCTCATATTTCTTTGAAAACCTGCCGGAAGGAACGGTACACCTTGCATACTCCCTCATACACAGCACTACGGATACCCTTATAAGCACCTACCGTGATTCCACCTACATAGCCTCCGGTGATACAACTATTCTGTCAGATTTTATCCCTCTGGAGACCGACCTGGAACGGGTTGATAACTTCCTTGCGGCAAACAACAAATCCTTTGACAAAGAGCGGATTCTCTACTTTGCAGACACAGCCAATGGAAGAATCACCGGCCTGTCTCTGAACAGCATGGGGATACACCGTCTTACCTCTGACCTCTTTGACCTCCCCTTAATGCGCCTCTCCCTTGCCCGTAACTATATATCGGAAATCCCTCCCGGCATATCCCGCCTTTCCGACCTGGTGTATCTGGATTTAAGCCGAAATACAATCAGAGAACTTCCGGATGAAATGGCACAACTGAACAATTGTGAAACCTTGAATCTCGGTATGAATATGATATCCGCTATTCCCCTGTCCTTTGTGCAGCCTTCAGCCCTGCAATCCCTGCAGTATATACATCTGGATCATAATTATCTGCGTGAACTTCAAACCAATCAGTCAATTAATTACTGGATGCTTGAACACTCTCACCAATACTGGGCGGTCCACCAATATTCCCGGTATCACCTGCCTCAGGAATAATTCATACCCCCACAGAGGCACTGCCCTGTTGCTCCCGGCCCCGTAATGCGGGGTATCACAGGACGCATTGTTTTTCCTGAAACCTACAATCTGAAAAGGTCGTTGGGAGCAGGCGGTTATATGAAACCATGGCCACAACAGCACGGGGGCAGTCCTTCAAAAAACAAGGACTGACCGCCTGATACCTATTCTTCGGGACGAAGAAGGGGAAAGAGCACAACATCGCGAAGGGTACGCGCGTCTGTCAGAAGAGCTACGATTCGGTCAATACCCATACCCCAGCCGGACATGGGCGGCATACCATACTCCATGCAGGTAACAAAATCCTCATCAACGGCCATAGCATCCTCATCTCCTGCATCCCGGGCGGCGGCCTGTACTTCAAAGCGCTGCCGCTGATCCACGGGATCAACAAGCTCGGAATAGGCATTGATAACCTCCCAGCCGTTTATCACAAGCTGAAAGCGGTCGGTTTCCTTCTCATTGTCATCACTCTGACGGGCAAGGGGAGAAAGATCCAGGGGATGCTTTATGATAAAAAGCGGATCCACAATGGACGGACGGGATACTTTTTTGTAGAGAAGGTCGATCAAAGTACCCCGGCCCGCACTGTCAATATCAGCATCCTCATCCAGGCGAATCCCCTTTTCTTTCATTGCCGCAAGGACAGTTTGGCGGGTGGGACACTCATAAATATCAATTCCGCAATCACGGAGAATAAGATCCCGAAATGAAACACGGGGCCAGGAACCGTCAAAATCAATCTTCTGTCCGTCGTATTCGATGGTGTATCCGCCGGTAATTTTTTTCACAAGATGCTTCATAAGCTTTTCTGTGAAGTTCATATTGTCTTCATAATTCCAGTAGGACGCATAATACTCAAGAAGGGTAAAATCGGGAAGATGGGAGGCATCCACCCCTTCATTGCGAAAAGACCGGGCAAATTCATACACCTTCTCAAAGCCTCCGGCGGCAGCCCGTTTCAAATACGTTTCCGGCGCAATACGCAGATATACATCAATATCCAGGGCATTGTTATGGGTAATAAAGGGGCGAGCCATGGCTCCGCTTGCTTTATTGGTGAGCACCGGCGTATCTATTTCAACAAAGTCATTTTCATCAAGAAAATTTCTGATGGTTGCAATAATACGTGAACGGGTTTTAAACCGCTCCATCACGGAAGGATTGGAAATCAGCTCCAGGTATCGGCGGCGCAACTTCAATTCTGAATCGCTGAGACCGTGGAATTTCTCCGGCTGCGGGCGCAATGCCTTGGACAGAAAGGTCCACTGCCGTACATTCAGCGTTTTTTCACCGGTTTTTGTAAGAATGATTTCACCCGCCAGCCCGACAAAGTCGCCGATATCCACAACTTTTTTAAAATCCTTAAAGGGCTCACCAAGTATTTTTTTCTGAAGAGCAAACTGAATCCTGCCTTCATAGCCGAAAATATGGGCAAAAATAAGATTCCCCATTTTTCTCATGGACACCACCCGCCCGGCAAGACGAATATGTTCCGCTCCTTCGGGAAGATTCCGGGCTTCACCGATGGAGTGGGTTGTTTCATAGCGGTCTGCAAAGGGGTGATGCCCCAGATCTTTAATTTGCTGAATTTTGTCCAGGCGCACATTCATCTGATCGTTATTTTTTTCCGTATCCACACATGCCTCTTGATAAATTTTGTATACTTCACTGAAAATAAATTATGTCCCTTTCCTGTGCCATTGGAATATCAAAACCGATGCAGGAAGAATAAGCACCAATTCACCTTTCAAAAAACACAATTTCTGAAAAAATATGAATTATCTATCTCTTTTTCGTCACAATTAATTATATACTAATTGATATTCAGTACAATCAATAAACAGGAGGTTCAATGGAAGGCAAGATTTCCCAGCTGGCGGAAAAACTTCTCAATGAAGGTGTCGAAAAGGGTGAACATGAAAAGGATAAGATCATTCACGCCGCAGAAAAAAAGGCTGATACCATAATCTCCGATGCTGAAAAAAAAGCGGACGATATTCTTTCTTCGGCAAAAAAAGAAGCCCGGGAAATGATCGTAAATGCTGAGTCGGAAATAAAACTGGCAGGAGACCAGTCTGTGAGCAGACTTAAGCAGGAGATTACAGACCTGATATCCTCTGACACCATTGATTCCTCAGCAGAAAAAGCGCTTTCCGATCCTGACGTTATGGCGGAATACATAAAAAGCGCACTGAAAAACTGGAGTGGTGAGGAATCATCCCTGGAGGTGCTCCTGCCGGCAAAAATGAAAACAGATTTGGACAAAAAGCTCATTTCCGCCATTGGAAAAGAACTGAAAAAAGAGATATCCATCTCAAAAAGCAGCAGCATAACAGGCGGCTTTCAGATCCTTTCAAAGGACGGCGGCTACAAAATCACCTTCTCCGACGAGGATTTCTCTTATTTCTTTGGCGAATATCTGCGACCCAAAATAAGAACAATACTTTTCGGTGAGTAACCCATGAAAAATTATTATTATTATCTGGTTGCGGGATTACCCGACCTTCTACGCGGTGAACAGAAAAAAACGGTTCCCTATGAGGAAATACGCCGGGAGATTCTTCAGGAAATATCCCCGGAGGACAGAGATATCATCCACTGGATCTGTTACCGGTATGACAACAGCAATATTCTCTCCTTACTTACACAAAAAGACCGGTTTGATTCGCGGGGGATATATTCCCGGGAGATTCTTGAGTTCCGTATGGAAACACGGGAAGGGCTTCCGTCTTATATTTCGGAATTTCTGACCGCCCGCTCTGAGGAAAAAAAGATCTATCCTGATCTTGACGATGAGGAGGAATTATCCGCCCTGTATTACAGAGACCTGCTTCAGCAGGAAAATGCCTTTATCCGCCAATGGGCGGAATTTGAGCTCAATCTGCATAATTTCCTCGGCGCCCGAACGGCACGCGTGCTTGACATCCCTCATGAAAAAAGCATTTTGCCCCTCAATGACAGTGCAAAAAAAATGGCAAAAAGCACCTCAGACGACTTTGGGCTCAGCAGCAGGTTTCCCTGGATTGAGGATCTGCTTCAGCACTCTGACGACCCCCTGAAACTGGAAGACCGTATCGATGCGGTAATCTGGAACCACCTTGAAGAATTCACCGAAGGATGTTATTTTACCGTTGAGGTGGTGGCGGCCTTTATGATACGGCTCAACACCATTCAGCGCTGGCAGAACCTTGACCCCGAACGGGCGAAAAAGAAGATTCACACCCTTCTGAATAACATTCAATCCGTTGTTAAAATTGAAAAAGGCAAATAAAGGAAGGAATAGATAATGAGCACCACAGGAAAAATAACCGGCATAGTGTCAAATCTTGTAAAAATCGAGGTTGACGGTGCTGTGGGACAGAATGAAATCTGTTATATTCAGCACGACGATACGGAATTGATGGCTGAGGTCATCAAGGTTGACGGCACCCAGGCCTCTGCTCAGGTCTTTGAAAGCACGCGCGGTCTGAAGGCCGGCAGTGAGGTCCGGTTTACGGGCGAAATGCTGTCGGTTTCCCTTGGCCCCGGGCTATTGTCCAAAACCTATGACGGACTCCAGAACGATCTAAAAAAAATGGAGGGGGTTTTTCTCACCAAGGGCGAATATACCGACCCCCTTGAAAAGGGGCGCAAATGGGAGTTTGCCCCCACGGCAAAAAAAGGCGACACCGTAATTGCCGGCTCATGGATCGGTACAGTCAGGGAGAACTGGCTGGATCACAAAATCATGGTTCCCTTTGACCTGGAAGGCGAAGCAACCATTGATTCCATCGTTTCTGAAGGCTCCTATACAGACGATGAGGAGCTTGCCCGTATCACCGATTCCTCGGGCAGGGAACGAAGCCTTACCATGACCATGAAATGGGCGGTTAAAAAAGGCATCACCTCATATAAAAACAAACCGCGTCCGAAAAAAATGTTTCAAACCGGAGTACGGGCAATTGATACCCTCAATCCCATAGCCGAAGGTGGTACGGGGTTTATACCCGGTCCTTTCGGTGCCGGAAAAACCGTATTGCAGCACGCTCTTTCCATGCATGCTGAAGCTGACATCATTGTCATGGTAGCCTGCGGAGAACGGGCCAACGAAGTGGTGGAAATCTTTACGGAATTTCCTGAACTTGAGGATCCCACCACAGGACGAAAACTTATGGAGCGAACAATCATTATTGCCAATACCTCAAACATGCCCGTTGCAGCGCGGGAAGCATCTGTCTACACAGGCATGTCCATTGCGGAATATTACCGCAGTATGGGAAAAAAGGTTCTGCTTCTCGCAGATTCCACCTCCCGGTGGGCTCAGGCGCTTCGCGAAATGTCAAACCGCCTTGAGGAGCTTCCGGGGCAGGATGCCTTCCCCATGGATCTGTCGGCTATTATTTCAAATTTCTATGCCCGCAGCGGATATGTGGAGCTTGAAAACGGAGAATCCGGTTCCATAACCTTCCTGGGAACCGTATCCCCCGCCGGTGGTAACCTAAAGGAACCCGTGACAGAATCCACCAAGAAAGCAGCCCGCTGTTTTTATGCCCTTGCGCAGGAACGTGCGGACAGCAAACGCTATCCCGCCATTGACCCCATCGAAAGCTATTCAAAATATCTTGAATATCCTGAAGTTGCCGGCGATCTTGATCAAAAAATCCAGGACGGCTGGACCGATATGGTCTTTGAAATGAAGGATATTCTTCTCCGCGGCAGGGAGTCGCAGGAACAGATTAATATCCTCGGTGATGACGGGGTTCCCGTGGAATATCATGTGGTCTACAATAAGGCCGAGGTCATCGACTTTGCCATCCTTCAGCAGGATGCCTTTAATGACATTGACGCCTCCACTCCCATGGAACGCCAGGCATATATGGTCAATATCGTCATGACCATCTGCCGGCACTCCTTCGACTTTGATAATTTTGAACAGGTGGGAAGCTTCTTTGTAAAGATTATCAATTTTCTAAAGCAGATGAATTACCAGGAATTTCAAAACGATGAATTTAAAAAGCTGGAAAAAGAACTGACAGAACACGTGAATACGCGCATGATTGATTTTTCCCAAAAGGAAAAATACACCGATGAGACGCTTGATCTTGAAGAGGAACTGCAAGCCAAAGAAGCCGGAGGCACAGACAAATGAAGACAAAAGCATTTAAAAAAATCTACACCAGAATAGAAAATATTACCAAGGCCACCTGTACCATAACGGCAACGGGGATCGGAAACGAAGAAATGGCTTTTGTGGGTGGCAAACCCGCTCAGGTGGTAAAAATTGATGGAGACAGGGTTACATTGCAGGTCTTTCCCGGCACCATGGGTATTGCTACGGATACGGAAGTCGTCTTTACGGGGAGCGCACCCAAGCTTACCATATCCGAAGAGCTGCGGGGGCGCTTTTTTAATGCCTACGGAGACCCCATTGACGGTAAAGGCCCCATTGAAGGCCGCGCAACAGAGATTGACGGCCCCTCTGTAAATCCCGTACGCCGGAAACAGCCATCGGAATATATCCCCACAGGGATTGCCGGTATCGACCTGAACAACGCCCTGGTGACGGGACAGAAGATTCCCTTCTTTGCCGATCCCGACCAGCCGTACAATCCTGTCATGGCCGACGTGGCCCTCAAGGCTGAAGCTGATATGATCATTCTCGGCGGAATGGGGCTGTCCAACGATGATTATCTCTACTATAAGGCCCGCTTTGATGATGCTGGTGCCCTGGATCGAATTGTCAGCTTTGTAAACACCACAGAAGATGCCCCTGTGGAGCGTCTCCTTGTTCCGGGGATGTCCCTCAGTGCTGCCGAATATTTTGCTGTGGAAAAAAATATGAAGGTCCTTGTTCTTCTGACGGATATGACACTCTATGCTGATGCTCTTGCTATTGTATCAAACCGAATGGATCAGATTCCGTCAAAGGACAGCATGCCCGGCTCCCTGTACTCCGATCTGGCACGAAACTACGAGAAAGCAGTGCAGTTTCCCGACGGAGGCTCCATAACCATTATCGCCGTGACCACCCTGAGCGGTGGTGATATTACCCATGCTGTACCTGATAATACTGGCTATATCACTGAAGGCCAGCTCTACCTTCGACGGGACACCGATGTCGGTAAGGTTATCGTGGATCCCTTCCGCTCCCTTTCCCGCCTCAAACAGCTGGTAATCGGCAAGAAAACCCGTGAAGATCATCCGCAGATAATGAACGCCTGCGTACGGCTCTATGCCGATGCAGCAAGTGCCAAGACAAAACAGGAAAACGGTTTTGATCTTTCCGATTATGATGAACGCTGCCTGGCCTACGCCTCGGAATATTCCGAACACCTCCTTGCCATTGATGTGGATATCAAAACCGAAAAGATGCTTGATACTGCCTGGGAAATTGTAGGTAAATATTTCTCCCAGGATGAAGTAGGTATCAAGAAGGACATCATGGAAAAATATTGGAAAAATAATTAGAACACCAGAGAGAGGTTGTGGGATATGGCTTTAAAATTCCAGTATAACAAAACAGAAATGCAGCGTCTGGAAAAAAACCTGAAGATTCGGGTTCGTGCCCTGCCGACCTTAAAAGCCAAGGAAACAGCCCTGCGGGTTGAAGTTAAGAAGGCAAAAAAGGAACTCAGGAAAGCCCGTGATACATACCAGAGCCATCTGGAGACCATGTATACCTATGGAAAGCTCTGGGAGGAGTTTCCCGGGGATCTGCTTCGCGTGCAGGATGTTTCCCTGGTATTTAAGAAGATTGCCGGAGTAAAAATTCCGTCCCTGGAAAAAATTGACTTTGAAATAATCCGGCACGGGTTTTTCACGCTCCCCGGCTGGATCGGTTCCGGGGTAAAAGTGCTTAAGGAAGCGGCACATTTAAACATAGAAATTGAAGTGGCGAAGGAACGTCTTAAAATACTGGAGTATGCCCGGAAGAAAACCACACAGAAAGTAAATCTCTATGAAAAGGTTCAGATCCCGGAATATCAGTCAGCCATTACGAAAATAAAGCGTTTCCTTGAGGACAAGGAAAACATCGCAAAGGCCGCCCAGAAAATAACAAAGAAAAAACTTGAAATGGCGGAGGCATAAATGATAGAAAAAATGAAAAAGCTTGAGCTTTTACTCTATCACCGCGAACGGGAAGATTTTTTAGACTCCCTCAGTACTGCCGGCGTTGTCCACATTACGGAGGAAACGGAAACACTCTCCAAAAAAGGGGAAAAACTTCGTTCTGATATTACCCGGGCCGATAAGGTTCTTCGGGAAATTATGCGGGCAAAACTCGATAAGCACCTCTCCGGAAAGCCGAAGGGGGACACCGAAAAAAACGGTGGCGAACTTGTTGAGGAATTTGAAACGATTCTTTCCCGGCAGGAGTATATTACAACGGAAATAACGGGGCGAAAAAAAGACCTTCTTCAGCTGGAAGCCTGGGGAGACTTTGATCCTGAGCTTTTGAAAAAGCTGGAAGAAAATGCGATCTTTGCCTGGTTTTACGATATCCCCAATAAAAGCCTGGATAGCCTCGCCGAATATAATTACCATATCATCACCGATGCCGGACCATCAAAATATCTGATTATCTTTACCCGGGAGAATACTCCTCCCCTTCAGGGGATTGAGCCCCTGCCCGTGCCCAAACGTTCACTGAAAAAAGTGAAGGAAGAAATTGCAGACCTGGAAAATGAGTTTGCTGAGTACGAAGAAAAAAAATCCGGCATTGCCGCACTGAAGAAATCCATTGAAGCCTGGAAAAATATTCAGGAAGAGGCCTTTCTTTTTGAACGGGCCCGCCTCTCCATGACGCCGGCAACGGAGAATAAGGTGCTTCACCTCACAGGATGGTTTCCCGCCACATCCGAAAACCGGGTGGCATCGACCCTGTCAGCATATTCCTGCTGGTACGAATTCTCTCACCCCCGCAGGGATGAGCCTGTTCCGGTAAAAATGAAAAACCGGCCGGGAGCCCGTCTTTTTGAGCCCATTACAAAGATCTTTGATCTGCCCGATTATTTTGAGCTTGACCCAACCCCCTTTATCGCTCCTTTTTATGCGCTTTTTTTCGGCCTCTGTCTTGGCGATGTGGGCTACGGATTTCTTATGATAGCTCTGGCCATTGCGGGAATGAAGCTGCTGCCGGAAAAACTTAAGCCCGTGATGGTTTTGGGCATTGTTCTCGGCAGCGCAACCATGTTCAGCGGCGTATTGCTGAATACGGCCTTTGGCGCCCCCCTTTTTAACGGAACAGCCGAAGGCTTTGCCTTTTTCTCCAACGGCGGCAGCCTGGCCGTTTTGGAGGAGACAACCCTGGAGGGCAGAACGGTGTATCCCGCCATGGCGTTCTCTGTGTTTCTCGGAATTATTCAAATTATTCTCGGCATGATTCTTAAGGCATACAACCGATTTCATGACGGAGGATGGAAGTATACACTTTTTCCCTTCGGTACAGTGCTGCTCACCCTGTCAATTGCGGTATCCCTGGTAAAAATAAACTTTCTGGATATGGCAACATTTTTCCAAATCGTATCACGGGGAGACCTGGAAACACAACAGGTGATGCAAACCCTTTCCTGGACCCCCATTTTCGGACTTGCCTCCCTGGGGCTGCTCATTCTATTTCTCTTTAATAATCCCGACAAAAAACCTGCGGTGCGCTTTCCTCTTGGTTTTTGGGAGCTCTACCAATTTGTCACGGGCATTATGGGAGACGGCCTCTCCTATATTCGCCTCTTTGCCCTGGGACTTGCCAGCGGTCTTTTGGCAAATGCCTTTAACGAAATTGCGTTTATGGCCTCGGGAGACGGTGCACCGGGATTTATGTTTATATTTACCGTGCTGATTCTGCTTCTCGGCCATTCTGTTAATTTTATTCTTGCCGGGCTGGGAGCCTTTGTACATCCCCTGCGCCTGACCTTTGTGGAATTCTACAACAACCTCGAATTCAACGGAGGTGCTGTACCGTATAAACCCTTTTCGAAACTTACGACAACTAAATAACAACGGAGGATAACTATGGATTTCGGAACAATTTTAGCACTCACAGGGATCGGCCTTATGATCGGCCTTTCCGGAGCAGGATCAGCAATCGGGACCGCCATCGGCGGCTCTTCCGTGGTGGGTATGCTCAAGAAAAAGCCCGAAGCCTTTGGTAACGGCATGGTATTGGCTGCACTTCCCGCAACGCAGGGACTGTATGGGTTTGTGGGCTTTATCATGTACAACAATCAGCTGGCGACAATCGGCGGTGCCGATATTACCGCCTTTCAGGGCGGGGTGGTGCTTGCCGCCGGTATAGCCATTGGAATTGCGGCTCTTGTTTCAGCCATTCAGCAGGGAAAGGTATGTGCCAACGGGATCTCCGCCATTGGAAGCGGTCATGATGTCTTCGGTAATACATTGATTCTTGCAGCATTTCCTGAATTTTACGCCATTCTCGCTCTTGTGGCGGCCATTCTTATGCAGAACCTACTGTAACCGGCATCATATCAGGTATTTAAGGGGAATCATTGCGATGATTCCCCTTTTTTATTGGTAATACCGGCCATAATGATATACTTAAGACTCAGTACAGAAACAAGGCAAAATGATGAAGAAACTGCGCGATCTGTTCAGGCAGCACTACGGAAAAAAAAACTATGAAAAAATTGAAAACACGGTCATCGGCATCGGCGGTGCGGGAGGCCTTGGTTCAAACTGTGCCTTCAATCTTGTACGGGCCGGTTTCAGACATTTCTACATATACGATTTTGATACGGTGGAACTGTCAAATTTAAACCGCCAGTTTTTCTTTCACTCCCAGTGTGGCCGAGATAAGGTAAGTGCCCTTGCGCAGAACCTCACGGACATTCTCCCTGATATCCACATCCATCCACGGAAGATACGAATTACCGAACATACCATCGACGATCTTTTCGCCCCCTGCGATGTGGTGGTGGAAGCCTGTGATACCGTGGAAAGCAAGCGATTGATTGTTGAAACCTTTCTGCATTCCCCAAAACTCCTTATTACCGCATCGGGGCTGGCCGGATGGGGTAATATGAACCAGATAGAAGTTCGACGCATCAGCAAAACAGTTGTATCTATCGGTGATTTCAAAAACGAAGCATGCCCCAAAACACCACCGGTATCCCCCCGGGTGAACGCCGTGGCAGCCATGCAGGCCGATGCAATTCTTGATATAATCATAAACACGTGAGGTACCGGATGTTTTTTACAACAAAATCGAAGTCCGTAAAAATCCCTGTAAAAACCTTTGATCGGATACTGTCCCTTCTGGCCACCGTAACGGGAACGGAAAAATGGGATATTTCATCCGCAGCAGAGGGTGAAAAAGACCTGAATTCCTATGTCTCTTCCATGGAAAGCAAAACCGGCCGTTTTTTCGCCACCCTTGAGGAAATAAGCTCCATTATGAAGGCACAGAGTCAGTCATCGAAAAATCTTGATACGCACAGCCGCGATATACGTGATCAGGCTGTCAGCATTAACACTCAGACGGGAAATGTTTCTGAAAGTACGCAGGAAATGGCTCAGAATATGAATGCCATATCTTCTGCAACAGAGGAGCTCAGCATAAATATGAAAAATATTGCTGACAGTGCGGCAAATACAGAAAAAATGATTGAAATTCTCACAGACAATACGCAGAATATTTCAAAGGAAGCAACAACCATTGCGGAAATCACCCGAAAAACAGAATCAATCACTCAGAGAGCAAAACAGGAAGCGCAGCAGACTTCCCGGGAAGTGGAGTCTCTGGGAAAGGCAACCCGTGAGATTGGCGATGTTACCACCACCATAGCAGATATATCGGATCAAACAAAACTTCTTGCTCTCAATGCAACCATAGAAGCTGCACGTGCTGGTGAAGCCGGAAAAGGATTTGCCGTGGTTGCCCGGGAGGTAAAAGATCTGGCGCAGCAGACAAATAACGCCACCATCGATATAAATAACAGAATTACGCAGATTCAGGCGGCCACCCACACCACCACCCGGGCCATGGAAAATATTACGAACATAATACAAACCCTGAGCAGTGAGGTAAATGCCATCAGCGAATCCACACAAAATCAGTCGGACACCATGGACAATCTCCTTGTATCCATCAGCACCAACAAAGAACAGATTGAAGAGATGGCCCACAATGTCGACCAGGGCGCTCAGGCCATTCAGGAAGTAAATGTCAGCGTAACTGATACCTACGACCTGTCTGAAACAACACGAAAAATGATACATGACATTGTAGGAAAAACAGAAATTATTACGAAAAAAACCCTGACGAATTATGCCTTGTCCCTGGAGACATCCAGTCAGGGAAACACCCTGGAACATCTCATGGAAAATATCCCCCTGCAGAAACGCAGCGGAAAAAAACCGGCCCTGGCCCATTTTACCCATGTCTTTGATGTGGGAATTGCGGACTTCAACGCCGAACACCGTAAGATTTTTGCCTATATTAACCATATCCATGATCTGATAAAATCCCACGGAGAACAATCAAAATTATTGCAGGTGCTGAAGGATCTTGCGGAATTTACCACAGTTCATTTTCAGCATGAAGAAGAACGAATGGAGGAAAAAAAATACCCCCTCTACACTCAGCACAAGGATATACACGACACCCTGCTTAATAAAGTATCACACCTTATTACGTCCATAGAAAACAATGAAGATGTGGATCTCTTTGCACTTCTTCTTTTTCTCCGCGACTGGCTGTATACACACATTCAGGTGGAAGATATGAAATACAGCATGTTCTTCAAAAACGCTGACCACCGGTAGCAGGGAGTACACCATGGCTGATCAGCAGGACGATGTATACCAATTATTTCTTGAGGAATCCCTGGAGTACATGGAGGAGGTTGAAAAGGACCTTCTTGCCATGGAAGAAAACAAGACCTCTGACCCGGAACAGATAAACCGGGTATTTCGGGCCGTACATACCATTAAAGGGGGAGCTGGTTTTTTCAATTTAACCAAAGTAAAAACACTTGCCCATACAATGGAAAATATCCTCGGTGACGTTCGGGAGGAGAATACACCCGTCACTGATGCCCTGGTTTCAGAGCTCCTGAAGGGAGCCGATCTCCTTGGCGATCTTCTGAAAGCCCCGGAGAATGAAGAAAATTGTGATATATCTGAGATAACTGCAACTATTGAACAGATCCACTCCACCGGTTCATCCTCCGTGTCACCCCGGGAAACAGACTCAGACTCTGAAGAGGTTTTCTTTCTCGATCCCCATAAAAATATTTTTCTTAAGACAGACAAAACATTACTGATATCGGCACAGGAAAAGAGCCCCGGCGGCCCTCACCTCTATTGTACTGTCTACAACCTGAAAAAAGATATTCTGGACCCCGGACATACACTGGAAACGCTTTTAGGCGCGTTTGAATCGCTTATTGCGGTGCCAACCCTTACAATATCAGGAGACAGAACCGCTGAGGAAATAAAAAACATACCGGAAAAAGAGACACCGTATGTACAGATATGTATGATCTGTGCCACCGTTCTCGAACCGGATATCTTTTATGATGCTGCACAATTATCGCCTGAGAAGGGAGTACACTTTATTGCAAAGCCGGTAACGGAAGAAGATATTCCCAGGGAGATCTTTCTCAGGGTAGAAAAAACAGCCCCTCCTGAAAACACGGCTGTCACGAAAAAGAAGCAGAAAAAGACACAGCGGAAAAAACGGTCGGAAAAGACAATACGCATAGCCCTTTCAAGTATTGATACCCTTATGAATCTTGCCTCTGAGCTTGTTCTAACGCGGAATGAATTCCTGGATAAAACCGCCAAAAAGAATACAAAAAACCTGAGTGACACCGCCCATCGCCTGGACAAAATAACCGGTGAGGTACAGGAAGTAATTATGCAGACCCGAATGCAGTCTGTGGGAATGGTCTTCGATAAATTTAAGCGGGTTGTACGCGATCTGTCAAAAAAAGTAAAAAAAGAAATCGACCTGACAATTACCGGATCTGATGTTGAACTTGACCGCACCATTGTTGAAGCAATAAAGGATCCCCTCACTCATCTGGTACGCAATTCCATTGATCACGGGATTGAAACTCCCCGGGAAAGAATTGCCGCCGGCAAAGGAAAAACCGGACATATTCATATGTCCGCCGTCAAGCAGACAAACAGTGTACGGATAGAAATACAGGACGACGGAGCTGGTATCGATCCGGAAAAAATCGGGGCTGCTGCGGTGGAAAAGGGGATTATTGAAGCCCCGCAGCTGGACAAAATGAGTAAAGAGGATATTATTCAGCTGATATTTTATCCCGGCTTCTCCACTGCGGGAGAAATCACGGATATCTCCGGACGGGGAGTCGGCATGGATGTGGTCTACAATTCCCTCACTGCAGTAGGTGGGAAGGTTGACATTACCTCCGAAAGAGGAACCGGTACAACGATAACCATAGGACTTCCCCTCACCCTTTCCATAGTGTCCACTATTCTTGTGGATGTTCAGGGGCAGAAAATCGCCATTCCGCAAAACAATGTGGTAAAACTCATGCGTATCAAACCCCGGGAAAAGGAAACGATGCTTTTTACGGTGGGTGAATCAACGGTCCTCTCCTTTCAGGACAGACTGATTCCCGTGGCGCAGCTTTCCTCCATCCTCAATATGCCCTCCCGGCAGATACACAGTAACGGAGAGGTTTTTCAGGAGAGACGAAGGCGAATCGCCGACAGAAGATCACCGGACCTGCTTTCTGAAGAGAAGATATCCTCCCATACCCATGAGCGGCGACAACAAGATCGTCGAAAATCGGATGACAGTATCACACGTATTGTGGTGATAGAATCGGAACACTCCCTCTACGGTGTAATAGTCGATACCCTGGAGGATTCAGAGGAGATTGTGGTAAAACCCCTGGGATACCATTTTAAAAACTGTAAACAATATGCGGGATCAACCATTCTGGGAGACGGGAATCTTGCACTTATACTCGATATTGACTCAGCAGCCCAATCCCCCGAAATAAACTCTCCCGCCCGGGCAATGGAAAAAATCCCCGAAGAAGTGAGGACAGAAAAATTTGACGATTATCATGCCATGCTCACCTTCTCAAATGAAAACGACCCGACATGGTATGCGGTTCCCATGGATATTGTCCGGCGTATTCACCGCATTGATGCCGATACAATAGAAACCGTGGGGAAAACCCGGATAATTCAGTACAAAGATGAAACAATTCCTCTGATATTTCCGGATGCGGTATTGGATTGCCCTCCCCTGCCTGAAAAGAGAGAATATCATACTCTCCTGTTTACCCTGAATGATATCACCCTGGGGCTGGTGGTGACGTCAGTTCACGACATACAGACAGTGTCCGGGGAAATCGACACACGCACTCATCGTAAAACAGGCACCATGGGGACCATGCCGATTGCAGGAAAGATCACCGTCATTATTGACTTATACCAAATGGTTAAGACGGCTCTGCCTGATGCAATCTGCGAGGTGTCAGCCCGGGACGCTCAGACTGATTATACGGTTTTGGTTGTAGATGACTCAGCTTTTTTCCGAAATCAGATGACCTCCATCGTAGCAGACCTGCAGTACACCCCACTTTCCGCAAAAGACGGGCAGGAAGCTCTGGACCACCTATCATCCCGCGATGATATCGACCTTGTTCTCACCGACATAGAAATGCCGCGCATGAACGGTATTGAGCTGACAAAACAGATCCGCACCATGGATGCATACTCAGACATTCCGATTATCGCCTGTACGACCCTTTCTTCCGTGAGTGATCAGGAAAAGGGGCTGAAAGCGGGAATAAATGACTATCTCATAAAAATCGACCGCAATCAGATTGTTCAATGCTGCAAAAAATATTTATCGTAACAGAGGTTCTATGTTTAAAAAAAACAGAACAACACAAACAGCACCCGGAGCAGAGAAGCTTCTTTCCCGGGAAATGACAGTTATCCGCACAACTCTGAAAAATATGAAAGAGATGAATTTTACTACCCAGATTCCTCAGGATCTGGATGACCCCACCGGCATCATTGGCGATCTTACAGAGGTTCAAAACAATATACAGGAACATCTGCGGGAAATACTGGGCAGCTCCTCGGGAATGCTGCAGTCGGCGAAAAAGCTGAATTCCGGAAGCAAAAACATACGGGACAAGAACATACAGATTTATGCTGACACCACATCCGTGGCTGAGTCAACCAATGAAATGAATGCCAATATGAACACCGTGTCCTCCGCAACGGAAGAGCTGAGTATTAATATGAGCACCATTGCCGATGCCTCAAATGAAAGCCGCACCAGTATCAATTCAATCTCGGACAGTACCAGGGAACTCACCGCAGCTGCACATGCAATTGCAGAAAATACGGAAAAGGCCACTCAGATTACCGCCCGGGCCCTTGAGAAGGCTGAAGAATCATCCCGTAAAGTTTCTGTACTGGAGGATGCCGCCCATGAAATCGGTGACGTTACCACCACTATTTCAGACATATCGGATCAGACCAAACTTTTGGCACTGAATGCAACCATTGAGGCTGCCCGTGCAGGGGAAGCGGGGAAAGGTTTTGCCGTGGTGGCACGGGAGGTAAAAGACCTTGCCCTGCAGACACGCACGGCGACCAAAAACATCAGAACAAGGATAGATGTTATTCAGAATGCAACAAATACAACCATTGACACCATTGAACAAATCCAGGCTGTTATGGGGGAAGTAAACGATGTGGTAACCGCCATTGCCTCGGCGGCGGAAGAGCAATCCGCAGGCACGGGCAATATATCCCAGTATATCCTGAAAACAACCAATCGTATTGATGACATGGTACATAACGTAAAACAGGGTGCCCAGGCGGTACAGGATGTAAATGTGAGCATAAGCGATACCACACAGCTCTCAAACCGCGTCACAGAAGCAATTAACGAAATACTGGAAGGAAGCGGTGATATCAAAAATACCTCCATTACAAATTACATTCTTGCCCTGGAGACAACCGGCCAGGGAGAAACCATATTTGATATCACCAACAGCATCGGCCTACCCCAAAACATGAAGGAAGAAGCCAAAAAAGAAATACCCCGGCTCTGCAAATTTTCCCGGTCCTACGACGTGCAGGTGAAAAAAATGAATGATGATCATACGGTTATATTCAATCATATTAATGCTGTCAGTGAAACTGTAAAAACCAGGGCGCCCAAAAAGGAACTGATTTCCAGCCTGCGGAACCTGGAAAACTTCACGGTGGAGCACTTTAAACGTGAAGAACACCTTATGCAGGAGCACAACTACCCTGAATACGAAGAGCAAAAACGTGCTCATACCAAGCTTCTTGAAAAAGTACGATCCATAACAGAATCAGTTGAAAACGGCAGAGATATTGATATAATAGAAGTTATGGTATTTTTGCGCAACTGGCTAATACTGCATATACAGGGCCTTGATAAAAAATACGGCCCGTATCTCAATAAAAAAGGAATATCATAAGAGGTGATTATGAAAAAAAACGTCCGGGAACTCTTTGTGTTTCGCATAGGAGAGGAGTATTTTGCCATTGATATTGCCTGCACAAAGGAAATCAAAAGCATCACCCATATTACCCCGGTCCATGACGCCCCCTGGTACATCCGGGGCATAATTAATCTTCGGGGTAAAATTGTCACCATTTTTGACATTCCTGCAGTTTTCTCCGGGTCTGCGAAAGAATCGTATAACCGCAATCAGAAAATCCTTATTACGGCATGGCAGGGGGAAGACATCGGACTTATGGTGGATGATGCCCATGACATTATTGAATGCCGCAGCGACCGTATTCATCCGGCTCCACCCAATCTTGACACATCCGTTAAAGCCTCTGTGAAATACGTTTACACAGCAGAAGACAGTGTAATTCCCATACTTGATCCTGATAGCCTGCTGTCCATGGAAAACAAAGAAAGGACCGCCCTATGAAACGGGTATTAATTGTTGACGACTCCCTGGTCTACAGAAAAATAATTGCAGGCATTATTGACAAAATCGACGGTGTCCGTACGGCCGGTCAGGCACGGGACGGCATTGACGCCCTGGAAAAAACCGAAAAACTCTCCCCGGACATTATCACCCTGGACATTGAAATGCCCCGCATGGATGGGATTGAGACCCTGCGACGCTTACGGAAAACCCATCCTGATATACCCGTCATAATGCTGAGTTCAACAACAAAATTCGGGCGTGATGCCACAATTACAGCATTGAATGAAGGCGCCTTCAGCTTTATTGCAAAACCTGATACCGACAGCTTTGACAGTGCAGATATACTGTATTCCCAGCTTTCCACCGCCATAAAGGAAACAATCCTCACGGAGTTTATATCCCATGGTGAAACACCGTCACGGCATGCCCAACCCCGCAGGGACTTTGCAAAACCGGAAATAATCGCCATCGGCTGCTCAACGGGAGGGCCGAAGGCGTTATCAGGAATTATCCCCGCCCTTCCCGCACATATTGGTGTGCCCCTTGTTATAGTGCAGCATATGCCTGCGGGGTTTACCCAGGCCCTTGCCCAGTCCCTCAATGCAAAATCAGCGCTGCAGGTCACCGAAGCAGCAGAGGGAGAAGTCCTTCGGAAAAATCATGTATATATCGCTCCGGGAGGGAAGCATATAAAAATCCGCCGGGGGCGGATACAGGTAACGGAGGATCCACCGGAAAAACACTGCAGACCTTCTGTCAACTATTTATTCAGGAGTCTGGCCCGTGAATACGGAGAACATATTCTGGCACTTATTCTTACAGGTATGGGGAATGACGGAACCGATGGACTGAAGGAAATAAAGCAATCACCCCGTGCAAAGGTAATCGGTGAAGACAAATCCACCTGTGTGGTATACGGAATGCCCAAAGAAGCTCATAAAGCAGGATACGTTGACATACAATTACCCGCCTATGCCATTGCCGGGGAAATTGAAGACTCCCTGTGAGTATGGAGAACATGGTGATTACCGCCACCGAATTCACTATACTCCGGGATATTCTCCACAAAGAAAGCGGGATTTATCTGACATCGGAAAAAACATATTTGATGCAGTCCCGGTTACAGCCCCTCTTTTCACGCCTGGGCATCACAGGGATTCCGGAATTTATACAGCAACTCAGAAAAGACACGTCCCTGCTGACCTCCTTTATTGATGCACTGACCACCAATGAAACCTATTTTTTCAGGGACCGCGCTGTTTTTGACTGCCTTTTGGACATCCTTCTCCCCCGCATCATTACCGAAAAAGGAACGGTCCGGATCTGGTCTGCAGCGTCTTCAACCGGTCAGGAGGCATACAGCCTTGCCATGGGTATCAGCACGCGATATCCCCTGCGTATACATGACTTCTTCATTCTCGGAACGGATATCTCAGCCCAGGCAATTGCCACTGCCGGACGGGGGGAATACACAGCATTTGAATTACGCCGGGGCCTTATGGATGAAGAACATGCCCGTTTTTTTACGCAATCCGGTAAAAACAGCTATAGAATTATACCAAAACTTCAGGAAATTACCCGATTTGAGACAATGAATATTCTCACCCCCTCCTTTCACCAGCAGACATTTGACAGTATTCTCTGCAGAAACGCGGCCATATATTTTAATGACAAAGACAGGCAGGCTCTTTTTGAAATAATTCACACTCACCTCACAAAAGAGGGTATACTTATTATCGGTGCAACGGAACCCCATCCTCCGGCCGATCTCTTTGAAAAAAAGACCGCTCAGGGGACCGTGTATTATCACAAAAAATAAGATGAAGCACCCAGACTGAAATGGGAAATACCCCATCATTGTGTACTCCAAAATATATATTACATTTTACCCGCAAATCAGGGGAACCAAGCCAATGAAAACCGTCTTAATCATTGATGACAGCCCGATTCAGCTGAAATTATTCCGGGAATATCTGCACAAATATTTCCCCGGTGCAACCGTGATATTTGCACGGGACGGCATGGACCTTTTTCCGCTTTACGAGCACCATCGTCCGGACCTGGTTATCATTGACCTTCACATGCCCCAGAAAGACGGAGATATTGCAGCTCTGGAACTGCTGGAGGCCTATCCGGCAGCGACAATACTTATCAGCTCTGCAGCTGACAGCAGGGAGGATTTCAAAAAGATTACCGCCGTCATGCTTCAGGGGGTAACCGGATATCTGCTCAAACCCATTGACCCTGATGACCTGGTGAAAACCCTGAAAGACATATAGATAGACATTTTATATGTGTGCGCACTATTATTTTCTGCACACGCAGTGTCGCTATGATATATTAATATATACGCACTGTATTGAGGGAAGGGGAGCGTATGCATACGGACACTGATTTCAATTATTGCAGTTTCAACCAAACCGACTTCTGATGCAGAAACGGGGTATACCATGAAAACACTGAAATATACTGTGCCATTTCTCTTTTTACTCTGTTGTTTTTTTTCCCTCCCCTCTTTCTCTCAAAATCTGCATGCAACTGAAACCTATGATATCGGAGTAGCCTGGCAGGGGAAATCGGGCATGTCTGAACGTGTTCTGCGCGGTGTGGAAAGAACCCTTGCACATCATTCTGCAGAGTGGCAGCTGGATATCCATAAAGAGCTTGATTCCCGTAACGATCTGGAAGCGGTTGTTTCTCAGTTTGAAACAGACAAGGATGCAATGATTATTATGCGCAGTTCCGGTACGCGACTGCTTTCCCAGCGCGATATATCCATACCCACCTTTGTCGGCGCCACCCACAATCCGGTCATACTCGGCGCGGCCCAAAGCCTTGATACACCACAAGACAATCTGGCAGGGGTCACCTACTATATTCCGGCCCGCCTGAAGCTGAAGGTATTGCAGGAAATATTTCCCGGGGCTGAGGAGTATGTTCTTTTGGTGGAAGAGGGACATCCGGGATCAGCCATAGATCACAGTGAAACCCACTCGGCAGCACTGGAGCTTGGTCTGCGGGGGAACACTGTTTTCTGTACCGACGTGCAGGATATCCTCTCTGAGATTGCACACGCACCTTCCGAAGCGGTTGTTATCCTGGGAGCTCAGCACCTGTTAATGGATAATGCCCGGCATATACTGGAAGCGGCCGGCCACCGTCCCGTATACAGCTATGCAGAGCTCCCCGTTGAGGCCGGGGCCCTGGCGGGGGTTGTGGCAGACGATATCCGCCTGGGACAGATACTGGGAAAACAATTGATAGATGCTGTAACGGGCAAACGTTCCATATCGGATATTCCCATTCGCACGGATCCCAACCCACGCCTTCAGCTGAATCATCAGGCGGTGCAGCGGTTTTCCGATAAAATCCCCTTTTCAATTAAAAGTCTGTCCGCCACGGAACAGCTCCTGGAAAACATAGTATCCGGCGCCCCCACGGGAATCGGAGTTGTCAAAGATCGGGTAATCACCGATGTTAATGAGTATATTCTGGAATTAACCGGGTATTCCAAAACCGACCTCATCGGTGAAAACATTCGCATCTTATACCCCACACAGGAAGAATTTGAGCGCATTCAGAATACAGCCTATGCAAAAACCGGATCAGCCCCGCCCGTGGAAGGACGATGGCAGCGCAAAAACGGTGAGATACGTCATGTTCAGATATCCCTTGCGCCCCTCAGTTCTGACACTGTCGCCCCCGCCTATACCTTTACGGTCCTTGACATTACGCAGCGTAAGAATGCTGAAGCGGCACTGGCCCGAAGAACCCGCTGGTTTATATTCGGTCTCAGCCTGGGGATACTCCTCTTATGCGTTCTTATTGTTCGCCTTTTTTACAGTCTCAGGAAAGAAAAACGAGCGGTTTCAGCATTACACAAAAGCGAAGAAAAAATTGCCGCTACACTCAACTCCATCGGTGACGGAGTCATCGCCACGGATACACAGGGACTGGTTGTAACCATGAATCCCGTTGCGGAGGATCTCTGCGGCTGGCCGCTTTCTGAAGCCCGGGGAAAACCGCTGCGGGACATTTTTCCCATTATTAATGCGCAAAACAGGGAAGAGGTTCAAAATCCCGTTCAAAAGGTGTTGGCAACCGGCCTGATTGTAGGCCTGGCAAACCACACCGTGCTTATCTCACGGTCAGGGGCGGAATATCAGATTGCCGACAGTGCAGCACCCATACGGGACTCCCGCAATATAATCACCGGAGTTGTACTTGTCTTCAGCAATGTGACAGAAAAATATTCCTTACAGGAGCAGCTGCGCCAAAGCCGGAAGATGGACGCCATCGGACAGCTTGCGGGAGGAGTGGCACACGATTTTAATAATTCCCTCAGCAGCATTCTGGGCGCCGTGGAATTACTCAGACTCAACACTTCCTCCCCTGAGGAACAGAACGAATATATTGATCTTATTATTAATGCTGCGGAACGGGCGGGAGATTTAACCCAAAAACTACTGACCTATTCCCGAAAGGGCAGTAGGAATAAAGCACGCATTGATTGTGCCCGAATTGCCAACGATACGGCTTCCCTGCTCAGGTATACCCTTGATAAGTCCATTGAGGTATCCCTTCACTGCCACGCAGAGCATACACTAATACAGGGTGACGACTCCCTTATTCAGACTGCACTGATGAATATGGGAATAAACGCAAGCCATGCCATGCCCACAGGCGGTATTCTGACCTTTATACTGGAGAACCGGGATCTTTCTGAGGACTACTGTTCTGCAAGCCCCTTTGATATAACTCCGGGCAGCTATCTGAAAATATCCATTCGCGATACAGGAACGGGAATTCCCCCCGACAAACTCCCTCATATCTTTGAACCCTTTTTCACCACAAAGGAACAGGGCAAGGGGACGGGGCTTGGATTATCCGCTGTCTACGGTACAATACGGGAGCACAGGGGAGCTGTCACGGTGTATTCCGAACCCGGCGCGGGAACCGAATTCCACCTCTATCTTCCCCTGACCTTTCAGGCTGAAAGCCAACCGGCAGCACCTGAAAAAATACTCAGCGGAACGGAAACCATCCTGCTTATTGATGACGAAGAATTGATTCGCATGACCGCAAAAAGACAGCTGGAGTCCCTGGGATATACGGTTATCTGTGCCCATGACGGAGTAGCCGGGGTTGATATTTTTGCAGAAAAAGCTGCTGACATAGATCTGGTCATCCTTGACATGATTATGCCCCGCATGGGCGGACGTGAAGCCTTTACGGCCCTTCGGGATATATCGCCCCATATACCGATCATCATCGCCTCAGGGTTTTCAAAGGATGAGGATATGAACTCGCTCCGAAAAAAAGGGATATCCGGATTTCTTCATAAACCCTTTCGGCGAAATGCCCTGGGGAAAATGGTCTACTCCGCACTGCATTCATAGATATATTCCAAAAAAAACATCTTTTATGCGGTGATCTCTGCAGCTCACACCTCTCTTTCCGAATGGCAGATTATTCACCTGTGTATCAGCGCTTACCACACCTCTTTCAAAAGACTGATTATATCTTT